>SLGQ01000345.1 GCA_007136595.1 Candidatus Sumerlaeota bacterium
ATCATGCTTGAGGCTGAGACACCGCTTCATATCGGCAGCGGTGATTCTGATGTGACACTGGATTCCCCGATCAACACAGATGCAAACGGATATCCCCGGATTAACGGGACATCTCTTGCCGGAGTACTCCGCAGCTCTTTTGATGATGAATCGTTTGTGAAAATGATTTTCGGTTTTTCCGATGAAAAGAAACCGGAAAATAGTGAAGGATCAAGACTCATGGTTAGCAATGCACATCTTGTGTATGGTGAAAACAAAGTTGTCGAAGGTCTTATGGTCAACGAAACACCGTTTCTTTCCCAGATGCACAATCATGCACTTCCGCTGAGAGATCATTGTCTTATCGGGCACAAAGGTGCGGCTGAACAAAATGGTAAATTCGATACAACCGTGCTGCCCAAAGGTGTCCGTTTTCTCTGTGAGCTGGAACTTACAGAAGAAAACAACCTAAACTTTAAAGAAGAATGGGAAAAACTCATTGCCACAATAGCCTCTCCTTATTTCAGGATCGGCGGAAAAACCAGATCAGGTCTCGGAAAACTGAAGGTCATTGCCGGAAAAAGCTGTTCTCGAATTTTTGATTTTTCTAATTCTGCCGACAAAACAGATTATTGTAACTGCTCCTCAAGTTTCAATGTAAAACCTGATTGGTCAGAGCTAAAAGTTGACAATAATGTGAACTCAACTGAACGCTACTACACCTACACTCTTGATATTCAGCCGGAAGATTTCTTTCTTTTCGGGGGTGGTCCCGGTGATGTGGACGGTGAAGAAGTTGACATGACGGCGAAAACCGAACGCTTTGTCACATGGAATTCCGGCAATCCCACAATCAGTAATCAGGAAAAATTGCTTATTCCCGCTTCTTCAATAAAGGGGGCTCTCTCTCACAGAGTAGCGTTTCATTACAATAAAATCAAAGGATTCTGGGCAGATGAAATAGATGATATTTCAGAAGCAGTTGGAAACAACAATAAAGCTGTGCCGGAACTCTTTGGATTCATTGATGGAGACAATAAAAACGGTAAACGAGGCAGAGTTATCATTGACGATATGTTTATCAACAAAAACGGTGAAAAGACCTTCAACCATGTTGCAATTGATCGTTTCACAGGCGGTGCTATTGATGGCGCATTGTACGATGAGCATGTCCCAACAAACGAGAACACATTTAGCACACTTAAAATTCTTGTTGAAAAAGATGCGTTCAAAGACAAAAAAGGAGAAATAATTCGACAAGCATTTGAAAATACACTGGATGATCTATGCAACGGCATGCTTCCTCTCGGTGGTGGTGTTATGAGGGGACACGGTTGCTTTGAAGGCAAATGGGAAGAAGAAAACGGAGGTGTAAAATGATTACAATAAAAAGCAGCTCGAAATCTCGTGAAGAAATACAGAAATTCTGGCATGAACTTTCAGGAAACTGGG
The DNA here is from genome assembly GCA_007136595.1 of Candidatus Sumerlaeota bacterium. Classification (GTDB taxonomy): domain Bacteria; phylum UBP6; class UBA1177; order UBA1177; family UBA1177; genus SLGQ01. The sequence continues at coordinate 1,432 of SLGQ01000345.1, forward strand.
AAGGTTACTGCTGGATCGATAATCAGGAGCGTCCCGAAATATTTGAAAACAGGGAACTTGGAAACTACCCGTGTACAGACAATCATTTTATCTATGAAGCATGTCTCTGTCAGCAGGGAAAAAGCATAGAAATCAAACAGGTTGATGACACATGGCTTGTCAGTGAGGTGAGCTGGCAGGAAAACGATATCAAAGATGAAGATATTAAAGTCTACCGTATGGCAAAAGATGAAAACAGAAAGCTCAGGTTTGCTGAAATATGGGAGGAGGAACCCGATCCCAACTGCGATGACTTTCCTGTATTTAAATTAAAAAAACATATCTTCACCGGATTTGAAAAATAAGGAGGAAACACCATGACAATACCGTCACCATATAATTTTGTTCCGCTTTCAAAACAGGTGGTATTCCCCGGAAAAACATGGGAAAAGACTGTGTCTCATGATGTTCCGCTCAAAGAAGGTCTGTCGGGAAGTATTGATGTGACTATAAATGCTGAATCTCCCCTCTACATAAGAAACGGCGGCAAATGGCCGGATCAGGCTAGAAAAAATCCAAACTCTGAGCTGCAGGATTTCTTCACCGCAGAAATCAACGGGAAAGAACATTATATTATCCCTGGAACTTCCATAAAAGGGATGATCCGCTCTGTCTGTGAAATTGCCTCCTTCGGCAAACTGGATAAGTTTTCGGACCATCGGTATTCGGTTCGGGATCTAAATTACAGTAAGTATCAGGAAAAACTTACAGATACTGTTTACGATGAAAAGCAGGGGAAAAAGAAAATTGGATATAAATCCAAGGTCAAGAGCGGTTGGCTTATAGATGGATGGAAGCTGATTCCCTGTAAACATGCCCGGGTTGAAGCACAGGATCTGGAGCACTATCACAGAAACAACCCAAATATTCTGGGAAAACAGAATGCTATTAAAAAATATGAGAACTGGGGACATTTCCTCGAAGCAGTTGATTTTGACCCGCAAACAGGCTGGTTTAGTCATTCCTGTGGGCAACTTTACTATACAAAAGCCGAAAACCTTGGGAATGGCAAGAAGGAAGGTTATATTGTCTTTACCGGTCAACCATTCAGGAGAGGATACAATAAATATAAAAAAAGAAAGATGGGCAAACACATGGAGTTTATATTTTACGATAATTCTTCAAACCAGATCGATGTATCTCATCTGAAAAAAGATTTTGAGTTCATCCATTCAGATGAAAAGTGCAATCCAAACGATGAATGGAAATACTGGAAAAAAGAAATGAAAAACGAGGACGGAACTGTCCCTGTGTTTTATCTTGAAAATGACGATGGCTCCATCCACTCTATGGGACTTGCCATGATGTACCGCCTTCCTTACAACTGCACAATTGGAGACACTATCGAGCATACCTCACCTGATCACCTCAAAAAAAAGCCCGATCTTGCCGATCTTATTTTTGGCTATACCCACACGGAAGAAAAAAAAGGGGGGAAAGAAACGCATACACTCAAAGGACGGGTACAGTTCAGCCATTTTATTAATTGGAATAGCTCCGTAAAGATAGAACATGATAAAAAACCAAAAAAAACAGTTATGGGCAGTCCGCGCCCCACATTCTATCCCAATTATTTGGTACAAAGCGGAGAAACAGTAAACACCTACACAACATTTATGGATGACACTGCAAAAATACGCGGATGGAAACGCTATCCGGCAGAAGAAAGAAATCCTGAATACCCTCCCGTCCCGAGAAAGAAAAACGGCGAATTAAATACCGATGTCATGACCATGCTTCGGCCCCTTCCAAAAGGTGTTTCGTTCACCGGGAATATCCGTTTTCACAACCTTCGCCCCGAAGAGCTGGGAGCACTGCTCTGGTCACTCACCTGGGGCGGAAACACCAACTGCCAGCACCAGATCGGCATGGGAAAAGCGCTGGGACTCGGTAGGGTGACACTCAACCTTTCACAGATAAATCTTATTCCCAATGATCCAACGGTATCAACTCCCGATAGAAACAAACTCATCGATAGATATAAATCTTTTATGGAAAGCCGCATAAACAACTGGGAAACTTCCGAACAGATAACAGAGCTTCTTGCCATGGCAGATGTGACACGGGAATCCAATGTGCCGCTTAAGTATCCTGTTCTGGATCCTGAAAATAAAAGAAATGACTTTGCAGATTTCAAAAAAAATGATAAAAAAACAGGACCAAAACAGGCACTCCAAAAATACTCGGATCACCTCAGGAGGAAGCAATGATAAAAGCACCATACAACTTTGTACCGCTCAACAATCATGTCTACTTCCCCGAGTGGGCTGAACAAGTTTCTCATGATATACCGTTCAGTGACGGTGAAAGCGGTGAAATAAAAATAAAAATAACAGCACATTCACCTATTTTTGTAAGAAATGGTCATAAACGAAGCGATGTGGAAGAAATTTCCTTTTCTAAAGATAACAATGATAAATTCTTTATTCCCGGCACCAGCATAAAAGGTGCAATTCGTAGCGTTTTTGAAATAGTGACGATGAGCAAAATGCAATTTGTAGATGACCGAACATTTACATGGAGAGATCTCACAAGAATGGGACGGAAATATCAGGAAAAATTTGTAAAAGGAATAAAAGAAGAACCTCTCTCAAAAGCTGGATTCATTGCCAAGATTGACGGCAAATGGAAGCTTGTCCCTTGTGAATATGCTCGTATTGAGCAGTGTGATCTTGATGAACAAATAGGTGTCAGTAAAATTTCAGCAAACCATAAATATGAACACTGGGAGAACATTCTTGGTAGAAACCTTACAAACACCTTCTTTATAAGTGAACATAGCTCAACCGAGGTTTTTGAAAAACAGTGCGGAAAATTTAAAAGAGCCCGTTTTAATTCCTTAAAAACTGAAACCCAAAAGTCAGAAGGTCAGCTAGTTTTTACAGGGCAGATTTCTCCAAGAAACAACAGCCCCGAAGGAGGCCATGGAACAGGGAAAAAACACCTTGAATTTGTGTTTTTCAACAAAGAAGAAAACACCGAACAATATCTTGATATTGAAGATGAAATGAGGCGGAATTTTGAACTTAACCACCGAAAAGATGATCTTGAACCCAACGAAGAATGGGGATTCTGGAAAGAACGAATGGAGCTGGGTGAAATGATGCCCGTATTCTGGTTAGGATCATCTAACAAACTTGAATCATTCGGTCTTTCCATGCTGTACAGATTACCCCTTGAAAAATCAGTACACGATCAGATAAAAACAGCAGGAAAACACATACTGCACAAAGTTGGTGGGGGTGATTTCAAGCCCGATATGAGCGATGTAATCTTCGGATACACTGACAAAAAGAGTGCGCTGAAAGGCCGTGTTCAGTTCTCTCATGCATTTCTTGAAAATGGCTTGGGCGAAGACAGTGTAAAAACGGAAGTTTTGGCATCTCCCAAACCAACATTTTATCCCAATTATCTTGTATCAGGTGACTATACAACAGAAAACTCTATTTCTGGAAGAAAACGATATCCGATACACAGCTCTATTAAAAGATCAGAAAATGAAGCAAATAACAGAAATATTGAAACCAGTTTCGTCCCTTTAAAAAAGGGGGCAGAGTTCTCTTGCAAAATCCGTTTTCATAATTTGAGAAAAATTGAGATAGGAGCACTTCTTTCAGCACTTACTTTTCATGATACACCAGAATGTTTTCATTCGCTTGGAATGGCAAAACCTCTTGGATATGGAAAAACCAGCTTTGATGTAATCCTTGACGGTTCAATGAAACACAACAAAAAAGAGTATCTGGAAGCATTCGAAAGAGAAATGAACCTTTTTCTTATGAAGCAAAAAGATGAAGAAAGCAAGAATTTATGGGCAGAGTCCCTTTTAGAGCTTACAACTATGGCTACAGAACAGAACAAAAGCAGTGATGGTTTACTTATCCACATGAAATTAAAAGATTTTCAGGACATAAAAAAATCCAATGAGCATCTAAAACCCTACTCACTGCAAACAGGAAACCCTATAATTATAAATACATTCCTTTCTGAAAGTTCCATTTCAAAATTATTTGAACAAGCAAATAGAGAAAAAATAGCAACTGAAGAAAAAGAAGAAAGAAAAAAAATGCTCGCAACAGAAGTAAATTCCATAAAAAAAGAAAATATAACTGCTGAAAAAGAAGCTGACTTCATGCGAAGATGGAAAGAGTTTGAAAATGATGAAAACTTAACCCTTGCTCTTTTTGATAAAATCAACTCCTTACTTGACGACACCACATATTCAGAAAACTATAAAATTTTGGCAAAATGTCTTGAAAAAGAACTTCCGGATTTAAAAAAGGAGAAAGAGGAAAAGGAGGCAAAAGAAAAAGAAAAGTGTCTTGAAAAAGAAAAAACAGAACTAATAAGAGAAGCAGAAGAACTGA
>SLGQ01000278.1 GCA_007136595.1 Candidatus Sumerlaeota bacterium
ATCACACCGTTTTCATATAGCCTGTTGTATATGATGTTTTTCAAAAGGCTGAAAACATTGTTGAATGTCCAGTAAAAAAGCAATGCACTTGAAGAGTTATAAAGGATGACAAGAAAAAGAAATGCCATTCCGTATAACTGGAAATTCTCTTTTTTCGTTGTCTTTTTCCCATATACAAGGGCTGAAAGAAAATTTATTCCGGTCATCAAAAAAGGTAAAATATTTATAGAAAGAGAACCGAGAACTATAAGTCCGTCAGGTTTGCTCAGATCTTCAAAAAGAAATGTGGCAACACCTTCAAAACCTTCATAATTTGAAAGAAGACGGTATGCCGCAAAGAAAAAAGGTATCTGGATAAGAAGACCGAATGATGTCCTTACGGCATAGATGGGGTGATAGTTATTCTGTTTATATAGAGTGTTTATGTAGCTGTTTAAAACCGATCCTTTAAAAACACTTTTAAATTCCGCTATCTTTGGCTTAAGTTTTTTCTGTATCGCCCGTTCTCTGTCCTGCCAGGTTTCTGCAAGATGATAAAGAGGAAGTGACCCGAGAACTACGGCAAGGCTCACACATATCAGCGAAATTAAAGGGTTATCTGTCCACGACAAAGCTGTTTCCAGAACCAGCTTCATCAATAATTCCAAAGGATATATGAAAATATCGTAAAAAAGGGTCATTATTAACCTGTACAAATCCAAAAACTTACCAGATCACATCTCATCCTGATCCGCCGCAATAATATCAACTGTCAGTTGTTTGTCCAGTTTTGGTTAAAATCGTGTTTTATATGTTACTTTGTTGTCATCACACATCTCAGTGAAAATTCAGAATCCGGTGCCCAGAACTCACCGTTATCAGAGATACTGGTTTTTGATACCGAACCTAACCCAAAGTCTATTGCCCAGAAAAAACGATCCTCATTTTCTACAAAAGAAGAGCTCCGAAGACGGTTTATATCACCCAGTTTGGAATAACCTCTAAAGAGATCATATCTACATCCCGCACAGTAAATATCACCGCACTCTTCTTTAAGACAATCATCTTTAACTCCGCATTCTCCATCGGCTTCTGTTCTTTGGCAACCGGTTATGAGTGTTCGGAGTTCACTTATTGACGGCAACTTCCACTGTGCCATATCGCCGATTTCAAGATTTTCGCAGTATTCTTCAGCTTCATTATGTCTTGATGAGCCTCTTGCTGTTGACCAGATAAATCCTGTATCAGGATCCTGCCATACACATTCTTTCACATCCCATCCAAGACAGTGACTTAGGCATTTTGCTTCACCATAAACAAACTCAGGCGAAAGCTCTGAACATCCTATCGTTCCACCGTCACAAACTTCTCCTTCATCAACAGTTCCGTCTCCACAGTTTTCAATGTCTTCACCAGACAATATATCTCTTACGCATCTTACCCTGTTCGAACCAAGGTCTTCAACTTGTATAATAAATTTCGGAGGGTTAAAGCCTAAACGCCAACCTTCATCTCCAGAATAAGAAGATTCCCACGGGGTTGAACTTGTCCAAAAAATTTCAGTATCACCAAATTTGCTGTACTTGCCCGGGGTTTCCCTGTCATAAGGGCAGCTCCTGCAAGCGGCGTCACAACTTTCATCAGGCATCAGACAACTGTCAGTAACTCCGCACCATTCATTATCCTTCAAACCTGCGGGTTTGGGATATTCCATATAAGGACAATTTTGAATAAGGGTTCTTAGTTCACTTATTGACGGCAACCTCCAATCCTGAAAACCTGCTTCATCCAGATCTTCGCAATAACGCAAGGCTGATTTCCTTGTAAGATGTGCTCTTGCAACAGATGACCACAAGAGATTCTTTGAATCGCCGGAAAAAACATCATCATCTGTTTCCGGCGGGTCTCTATAACACTGGTTTTCACAAAGAACATCTCCGCACCATCTGAAAAGGTCTGCAACCCTTTCACTATATTTTACTTCCTTATCTATTGGAGCATAATACCACATACTTAAAATAGAACTACTATGCAGATCGTTTTCTTCAGGAACACATTCATAAGCAAGTTCATCACCCCAAAAAACCTTTACATGGATCCATGAAAAAAGCGAGTAGCAGTCGGATTTATAAAAGCATTCTCCAAAGAATGCTGTTTCATTAGGATTGATAGTAATTTCCATAGTATTTTTATCAAGAAGTGCCGTATTTTCATAAAAAACCACACGGGCAACTTTTTCGCTATTGTTGTTTATGTAATATTTCCAGCTTTTTTCTTTACACCCTGAAAACACCGACAACAGCAACAAGCTGATTACAACAGTTTTAACAAACTTCATATCCACCTCAAATGTATAAAAACACTCCATACTGTATCTATAGTAACACTATTTGACCAATTTTATTGTTTTGTGGTTTAATTTTTAAGTTTTAAGGGGTGACTTCTTGTATTTGACCTTCCTGTTTTTCGTGGTATAAGTGTCTGTTAATGTTTTTTGATGGAGGTTTTATGTTCAGGTCGGTAATTTTTGATATGGATGGCACACTGCTTGATACTCTGGAGATGATAGCGGAGTGCAACAACAAGGTTTTTGAAAAACACGGGTTTCCTCAAAGGAAAAAAGAAGAATACAAAACTTTTGTGGGTGACGGGATGAAAGCTTTAATGTTGAGAGCACTTCCTGAAAATACAGATGAAGCAACAGTTTCAAAACTTATGAAAGAGGTTCTTGATCTTTATCACGAAACCGGTGTGGGATCGATCCCTCCTTACGACGGAATAACAGAAATGCTTGACGAACTTGTTAAGAGGAAAATCAAAATATCGATCCTGACCAACAAGGAACATAAATATGCCATCCTTAATGCAAAAACCATTCTGGGAAAGTACCATTTTGAAGCTATCATCGGCGACAGAGAAGGAAAACCCCTTAAACCTGCTCCTGACGGATTATTTGAAATATCTGAGTTGACCGGTATTCCTCTTGATGAAACAATTTTCGTAGGCGACATGAAAGCCGATATCCTTACAGGCAAAAATGGAGGCGTTTTCACGGTGGGGTGTCTGTGGGGTTTCGGACAAAAAGAAGAGTTGCAAAAACTCGGTGCAGACTTACTGATCGACCACCCGATGGAACTGATAGATTTTATTCGGTCAAGAGAGTAATTCAAAACAATTCTCAATAATAGCAAATTAGGTAGAAATCTTTTTGACTACTGAAAGCTCAAAGCTATAATGACCTGATGTTTTTTGGAGGAAAAAAATGACAAAACTGCTTAAAGGGACTATTTCAAGAACGATCTTTAAACCGGATAAAAAACCGGAAAACATGACAACTATAAGGGAATCCCTTGAAAGATTCGCTTTTAAAAAAATAGACCCGACCGATGTCAGAGATGAATCAACAGGCTGGATAGATGCCATAATGAGTTTTGACAGCAAAAACTTCAGTTCGCTGATGCATGACCGCTTTATGATATTTGCTTTAAGAACTGACAAATTTTCTTTCAGCTCATCTCAGATCAGACCTCATCTTGAAGAAGCTGAACATCTTTACGGGATAGAAAACAATCTCGAATATATTTCCGCCCAACAGAAAAAAGAAATCAAAGAACAAGTTACCAAAAGGCTGAAAGTTAACTCAATCCCTAAAGTTACAATTACTGAAACTGCGTGGGACATGGAAACGAACCTTGTTCATCTTTTTTCACAATCCTCACAGGTTGTAGTCAGGTTCACCGATATTTTTGAAAAAACTTTTGAGGTCAATCTTGAAACAATCGAACTTTCAAACTCAATTAAACAGATCACAAAATCGGGCAAACTTGAACCGGTTTTAGGCAAGGTATGGGGGATTCAATGAAAAACAATCAGGAGTCAGCATATATAGGGCAGGAATTTCTTCTGTGGATTTACTGGAAAAGTTGCGAGGAAGGGACTCTTTCTCTTGAGGATCTCGGTTTAGGCGAAATAAATATCTCTGTGGAAGAAGTCATAGACCTTGTTTCAATAAAAGGTGACGGATACAGCGAAACTATAAAATCAACTGATATTGCTGAACTTGACTCAGTAAGGGAATCCATCCGTCTTGGAAGACTTCCTTCTCTAATTAAATTGAGGATCATAAGCAATCATCTTGAATGGTTCTTTCAAATAAAGGCGAATCCTTTTAAGGTCAGTTCGGTTAAACTGCCCCTTACCGGAGAAAAAGATGAAACTGAAATGATATCTCAAAGGCTTGAATCTCTCACCAAACTTGACCTCATAATGCAGGCTCTTTTCAACACTTTTATTCTTGAAAGAGAGGAAAGCAGTTTTACTGAAAGTATGAAAACTTTTCTGGGGCTGTAATAAAATTGAATAAGCTGCACATTATTTCAAGCGGATCAAAAGCTAATGCTTACATAGCTGAATCAAATGGCGAACTTATTTTAATTGATCAGGGACTTTCTTTCAAGCAGTTTTGTTGCCGCTGTGATGAGCTTGGGATAGATTATGGTAAAATAAAAGGGATTCTTCTCACACACGAACATTCCGATCATATAAAAGGTGTTTTTCTTACTGCAAAAAAACTGGGAGTTCCAGTTTACGGTACAGAAAAAACAGTTGAAGCGGTAACATTTAAAGACCGCTACTGCAACGAATTCAGGGTAATTGAAAAAGACAAAACTTTTAAGATATCTAATTTTTCCTGCACATCTTTCAGCACTGTTCATGATGCTGTTGACCCTGTCGGATACAACATATCACTTAGTGAAAAAGAGATCATCTGTTTTGCAACAGATACAGGAAAGGTGACGACCCGGATGATGAGCTACATTGCAATGTCAGACCATATTATTCTTGAGGCAAATCATGACCATGCGATGTTATATAGAAACACCCGCTATCCCGCAGATCTAAAAGCAAGGATAAGAGGCGGAAAAGGGCATCTTTCAAATGAACAGTGTTTTGAAGCCATTGAAAGAATTGGCAAGTGTCCAAAAACTGTGATTTTCAGTCATTTAAGCGAAGAAAATAACTCTCCCGATATCATCCATACAATGGCAACAGATTTTAAGAATAAAAACAGGCTCTTGTTCAACTGTTTCGTTGCCAGACAAAATGAGCCTTTCTCTGTTCTTTTGTTATGATAATTGACTCCCATTTACACCTGAGACAACTTTGTTCAAAAGATAAAAATTGTGTCGATTTTATACAAAGTAATGATCACTATTCAATTTGTTCATGCCACAGTGACAATGACCTTAAAGCAGCCGATGATTTTGCTCAAATAAAAAACAACATAAAAAAAATGTTTTTCACCTCTTACGGGGTTCACCCTTTTGATAATGATATTTCTAAGCTTGAAAAGGTTGAGTTCCTGGCAGAAGAAAAAAAGATAGATGCAATAGGAGAAGCAGGTCTTGACAGATTTACTCCCGAACTGAACAGCACCATTAAAAATCAGATGGAAATCTTTTCCGCTCAGATAGATATTGCAAAAAAACATTCCATCCCCATAGTCCTTCATGTAAGAAAGGCTGTTGAAGAACTTTTTTCTTTTTGTGACAAACTTGCAAAAATTCCGTCTGTAATTTTCCACTGCTATTCGGGTACTTTTGAGGAAGCGGAATATATTTTAAATAAAAGAGTTAACGGTTATTTCAGTTTCGGAACTCCGATTGTTAATGGAAATAAAAAAGCTGTTAAAACCCTTTTTCAACTTCCTCTTGAAAGAATCCTTCTTGAAACTGATGCACCTTATCAGCCTTTTAAGGGGAAAACTTACAGTGAAGCATCAGATATTCTCAAAATATATGCTCTTGCTGCAAAAATAAAAAACATCGGAGAGCAACATCTGA
>SLGQ01000094.1 GCA_007136595.1 Candidatus Sumerlaeota bacterium
GCCTATAATGTCTGTATAAAACTCAACAGTTTTACCGGAAGATATCTTTGCAGCCCCCTTACCGTAAGTGCTCGCCCACAAGTTACCTTTTGTGTCCCCGGAAACATTATGTACAAGGATGTTTTTGAGGTAAGTGTTTCTAATGATCCCTTTCTTGGCGATACAAAACCCGTCAACTTGAGATCCGATCCAGAAATTGCCCTCTTTATCTTCAAAAAAGGTGGAAATGTTTCTTTGTGTATAGGGACAATTTTTCTCCGAGTAGTGGAAATTTCCATTCATAAAGCGGGTCACCCCATCTTTTTGGGAGCCAAGCCAGACGGTATCCTGAGAGTCAACAAAAACGGAGGTGATATCTTTTAAATTCAACCCTTCGTTACGGGAAAAAACAGTTATTTCATTTTCTTTGTTTATTTTGTAAAGAGCTGAAGAGCCGGCAATCCAGAGATCACCACCGGAAGATTTTGAAATGTCAACAACATTACCCTCAATACCGTTCATTCGTTCAAAGACCTTACTGTTGTTTACTGAGTAGTAAAGTCCGGTTCTTGAAGCAATATAAAAAGTGTTTTCACTTGAAACGAATATTTTGTTTATTCCGTTTATTCCCTGAGACTCAAGTTCGGTGTAAGTTATTGCCGAAAAATCATTGTTTTTAATTCTGAATATGCCTTTACCGGAAACTACGCCGAATATCTCTCCTGATCTTTGACACCCGGATATCGAAGTGATATTACCGTCTCTGACGAAAGGATTGTTTTTGAAATTATTTATTACTGCAGCATCTTTTGAGTAATGGATAAGCCCTTTGTTCGTTGCTACAAAAACGGAATCATCGCTCATTACAAAAATATCTTTGATATTATTTGAGGGGAGCATGGGAAGGTTTTCGGTGTTAAATATATCCATTGAGTACCCGTCATATTTTATAACCCCTTCCTGTGTTGCGATATAGACAAATCCCTTGGAATTTTGAGCAAAGGATGTTGCTGAATTTTGAGGCATCCCTTTTGATGAATCATAGCACCTGAAAGTAAAAGAACATGGGTTTTTTATATCGGACGGATAAAGATAAAAAGAAAAAAACAGAACTGAAAACAGTATGAACTTATGCTGTATCACTTTTGTGTGCTCTCCGGGCTATATCTCTATGATGTTGAAAAATCCTTCAACAATTCCTTTGTCAATATTTTTCATAAATGTTTCTATTTCTTCTTTCTTCGGAACGGCGTTGCCTGGAACTGCCTGCATTATTTTGTCTTTTCCTGCAGTTACAGCTCTGTAGAGAGCCATGTCCGACATAAGCAGATTTTCCTCAAAATTAAGGTTCTTTTCACCTCTATAAAAAGGCATTGCAGAAAAACCTATGGAAAGTGAAAGAGGTATGGTAAGGTCGTCAACAACTATTCCCTTTTTGGCTGTTTCAATTATTTTGCGGGCATAAACCTCAAGATGAGATGGATCTGTGGCATTAAGTATGGAAAGAAATTCGTCGCCCCCCCATCTTACGATAAGATCATCTTTCCTGACACTTTCTTTAAGCATTTCAGCAAAGTTTAACAACAATTTGTCCCCGAACTCGTAACCTCTTTTTTCGTTGATCGATTTAAGTCCCGAAATATCTATGAGGAAAAGCCCTGTAACTTTTCCATCATCGGGAACGGTTCCTTCTCCTTTTTCAATGATCTCTTTTCTTATGGCGTATAATTTCCTTTCATATCTGTGCTGTTCTATTTCAAAGAGGTATCTTCTGTTGCAGAGTCCGGTCATCGGATCTTTAAGAATAGACGCTCTAAGCTGTTCGTTAGTTGCACGGAGCTGTTCTGTTCTTACATCTATGATCTCCTGCATTTCAGTTTCTCTTTTTTTATGGAGGTAAGTTTTCAGTCTTATAAAACCGATTATCATGATAAGAAGGATCATTATTCCTGTCAGCCTGTATGTGCGGTTTTGATAAAAGAGAGGTTTGTAATTGACACTGATAGAAGTGACGGAATAGTCATCCGGAGAGTCCGCAAGATAGCTTTTTACTGTGAACTTGTAAGTACCGGGGTCTATATTCGTATAAACCGCACTTCTTGATGAAGCACTGTTCCAGTCGATATCAAACCCTTCAAGCATATATTCGAACTTTATTTTATTCGGCTGTGAAAAATAGAGGGAAGTAAAGAAAAACTCTGTGCTTCTTGTTCCGGGCGGAATAACAAAGGGATCCCCCCCTTTAACTTTTTTTGATATCTGGTTATCAATAAGAACCCCTGTTATGGTGACAGGAGGGATCTCTGTTGAAATTTCAAGAGTTGCCGGGTCTATAGTTACAGCTCCCCTGATAGTGGGAAACCAAAGTGTTCCGTCAGATGCTTTTAATATGGACGGTTGTGACCCTCCGTTGCATTCACCTGCCGGCATTCCATCTTCTTCTTTGAAAAGTTTGAATGATATCCTGTGTCTCAATCCCGACGCAAACTCATCAAAAGCATTAAGGGTGATGGTAAATATCCCCTTGTTCGTGGAGAACCAGTATGAATTTTTTCCATCCTGCATTATACCGTGAACGGAGTTACTGTATAGACCGTTCTCTTCGTTAAGAAATATAAAGTCATTTTCAACGATCACTATTAACCCGTCTGACAGTGTGGATAACCAGATTCTGTTTTTATGGTCTATGAAAAGAGAGGTTATTGTATATCTTCCCGGCATTGGAACGGAAGAAAATTCGCCGGTATTTTCATCATAGACAAAAAGACCTTCTTTAAGAGATGCCAGATAGATTAGCCCTTTGTTATCTTCTGCAATACCAAGTATGCTTGTTTCACCATCTGTTATGGAGTAAGATTTGAGATCCCCTTCAGTCCATGTAAAGACAGGTCTTGGAGAATGACGGTCTGTCATCCATATTTTCCCTCTTGAATCTTCAAAAAAGAGTGTCGGGGAAACCGGCTGAGCCACAACAAATCCTTTTGTGATATTATCGAAATCAAGGATCCGTCCTCTTTTAAATATTTGTACTCCGTCTCTTCTTGATCCTATCCAGACTCTATCTTTACTGTCGGCAAAAACTGATGAAATAGAGTCACTTCTTAAGCCGTTTGATGTGTCGAAAATTTCAACGGCACCGTTTTTATCAAGAACTTTAACCCCTTCACCGAATGTTGCCGCCCATATTTTCCCATCTGAAGTTTCAGTCAAAGAGCGGATGTTCCCTCTGTTTATGCCGGCTTGAAAAACACTCCCTTCTCTGATTATGCATACACCGGTCGCTTCTGTTCCGAACCAGATGTTTCCCTCTCTGTCTTCCATTATTGATATCACTGCACCTGTATGATGCTTGTCGCTTGCCGGAAGAATTGAGAAGTTGCCGTTATAAAAACGGATGATCCTGCCGTTTTCGTCTCCTATCCATACAGCACCTTTGGAGTCAACATGAACAGCCCTCAAAGATTCAGATTGAATTCCGTCATATTTTACATAAATATAGTCAAGTTCTCCGTTTTTTATCAAAGCAAGTCCTCTGTTGGTAGCCGCCCAGACAACACCTTTTTCTCCTTCGGTGATCTGGTTAACATAGGCATATAACTTTTCAAGGGGGATAAACTTGTCATCTCTTAAAACACTTATCCCGTCTATTGTTGCAACAAATATTAAACCATTGGAATCTTCAATTATTGATAAAGTGGTGTTTGTGTTCAAGCCTCCGTTTTCACGGGTATAGACGGTTTCTTTTCCGTCAGGTGACAGTTTGATAACTCCGGAATTCAATGTTGCCGCCCAGATGTTGCCGTTTTTATCAATGATAAACTCTTTGACAAAAATTCCGTCAAGTATCGTTTTTTCATCTTCAAAGTAAGAGATGCCTGAAGTGGTTGCGACAACAGGGAATTTGTTTTTGCTGTATTTTATGGATGATATGTTGTTGGAGTTCATGAAAGGATGATCTCTCCTTGATATCACTTCAAATTTGATCCCATCATACTGTGCGATCCCTTCCTGTGTTGCAAAAAAGATGAAACCCTGATTGTTCTGCTTTATATCCTGAACTGTATTTTGAGGAAGCCCGTCTCCTGAATCAATGCAGTCAACAGTAAATCTGTTCATCAATTGTTCCGGATTCAGCCCCCGAAGAACTCCCGGGAAAAACAGAAAACTTAAAAGCAGAAATATACAGCATTTTAAAATGTTATCACCGATCTTTTGTTTTAACATATCAACCCTCGACAAATCAAAGTTACAGAGTGCTGTCAAACAGCCTTAAAAAATAGCACATAAAACAGAATCTAACAAGAAAAATAGCGAAAAACTTTATAAAATCAGTTAAAAAGTGAGCTTTATGAAGCTTGCAGCGCTGTTATTGCAACAACATTTACAATATCTTCGACGGAACATCCTCTTGAAAGATCGTTTACAGGCTTAGCTATACCTTGAAGCACCGGTCCTATCGCTTCAGCTTTTGCAAGCCTTTCTACAAGCTTATATCCGATGTTGCCGCTTTGAAGATCAGGGAACACAAGAACATTTGCTTTTCCTGCTATTTTGCTGTCAGGACATTTTGTTTTTCCTATAGCTTCAATGAGTGCGGCATCAGCCTGTATGTCGCCGTCAACATCAAGCTCAGGAGATAGTTTTTTTACGATTTTTACAGCTTCTGTAACTTTATCAACATGGGAATGTTTCGCAGAACCGTGAGTTGAAAAGGAAAGCATGGCAACTTTAGGCTCTATTCCGCAAAGAACTTTTGCAGTTTCAGCAGAAGCAATGGCAATTTCCGCCAATTGAGAAGAATCAGGATCAATATTTATTGCACAGTCTGAAAATACGAACATTCCGTTGCACCCAAGACCGCACTCAGGAACGATCATTACAAAACTGCTTGAAACAACTTTAAGTCCCGGTTTTGTTTTGATTATCTGCAGTGCAGGTCTTACAGTATCGCCGGTTGAGTGGATCGCTCCGCTCACAAGACCGTCAGCATCACCTTTGTGCACCATCATTGTTGCGAAATACATCGGATCTTTCATAGTTTTAAGAGCACGGTTTTCATCCATACCTTTATGCTTTCTTATTTCGTAAAACTCTTTTGCATAATCTTGAAGGTTTGGGCTTTCAAGAGGGTCAACGATCTTTATTCCTGTAATATCGGTTCCGGTAGAAATGGCAGTTTCTCTGATTTTATCAGCATTTCCGACAAGGATGACATTCGCAATGCCTTCGCAGGTTATCTGTTTTGCAGCTTTGACAGTTCTCGGTTCGTCCCCTTCGGGAAGCACAATGGTTCTCTTTGCAGCGGCAGCTCTCATTTTCAAATCTTTCATAAATTCCATAGCAGTCTCCGTCAGTAAAAAGTCAACACACAACACTAAAAATATGCTCCGAATGTTGACAAAGTCAAATAAAAAATAGGTTAAAATATGAACAAAATGGCAATTAAAGATGGTCGAGTCTTAAATGTTTGACGGAAATAAAAAAAAAGATACACTTTACTGACTTTGTTTTTCTGAACTAACTATCGGAGGAGTCATGATCAATTATGGAGAGATGTTGTTGAAGCAGGAGCCGTTTTCAGAGATCGTTATCGGAAATACTGCTATTGTGCGGGCGATGATCGAATCGGGTGTGAGGGTTGCAACAAGTTATCCGGGAAGTCCAACTCCTGAAATAGCTGTGGCAATTGCTCAGATGCCGCACGAAAAAAGACCTTTTTATTTTGAGTTTTCCACAAATGAAAAGGTGGCGACAGAGGTTGCC
>SLGQ01000294.1 GCA_007136595.1 Candidatus Sumerlaeota bacterium
CGGTGCAATGGATAAAGCTTCCGAAATGATGGAAAAAGCAACTGAAGCCATTACTCTGCTGACCGGTGAAAGCAATCAGGATAAACTTAACAGAATAATTGAACTTCTTTTGACCAGTGCTGAAAATTCCTCGGCTAATTTTGATACATCAATGAAAATGCTTGCGATCACCCTGCAAAACATGTCTGAAATAACGCACAAAATAAATGTCAGAAGCAATGTTGAAATGGATAAATTTTCAAAAATCCTTGAAAACACTCTTCTTCTCACTGAAAGAATGAATTCCATGCTTGACAGCAATGAACGGGACATATCTGATTCGATGGCGGCACTTAAAGATACTCTCCAACTGGTATCTCAGGAATTACAGGCTTCAAGAGAAGCCATCGAAAATCTCCGTAACATTTCAGGTGATGTCAATAAGATCACATCAAGAATTGCTGACGGTGAAGGGAATCTCGGCAAACTTCTTTCAGATGAACAGCTTTACAACGATATTTCCAACATTTCAGGAAAACTTGCCGATTATGCCGATACTGTTCTGGGAATGCAGGTGCATGTCGATTTTCATAGTGACTACATGGTTTTTGGCAACGATTTCAAAACATATTTTGATATTACTCTTCAACCCAGAGAAGACAGGTTTTATCTTTTCGGAGTTGTTGACGATCCTGCCGGCAGAGTTACCGAAACATCAAATGTTTATGAAATAGGTATTGACGACGGAACAGGAAGAGAAAATTATACCATAACAGAAAAAAGGACTAAAACTGACAGTGAACTTAAATTCAACCTTCAGCTTGGAAGAATTTTCGGACCTATTGCTCTGAGAGGTGGAATTTTTGAAAACAAAGCCGGGTTCGCAATGGATTATACTCCATGGAAATTTGTATCACTGTCAACGGAATTTTTTGATTTTGGCGGGGATCTTCCCCAGCTCAGAGTCAAAAGCACCACGAGACCCCTTTTGTGGGCGATAGATCCCTTCAGTTGGCTTTATATTTCAGCAGGCGGGGAAAACCTGATAAATAAGGAGAGGGATCTCTATTTCGGGCTTGGTCTAAGATTTACCGATAACGATCTTAAAGCTATAATAACAAGTGTTCCGACACCTTAGGGGAAAACATATTGATTAACTGGATAACTTACGGACTTATACCTGTTTCAGATTATACATCTCCTGCTATTTTCGGATTAGCGATTTTAATGTGGTATTTAGTTCTGAGAAAACATATTTCTATCAAAGAAAACTATAAGCTTCTTATTAAAGTTGCCGCCGCTTCATTTGCAGGTGCGGCAATTACACCTCTTATAATGATCATAATTCAAGGGGACTTAATACCATTTTTCAAACAGACATTTGAAACCATCGGAAAAGTAAGCGACTGCAACTCACTTAAAAGACTGGTTTATATTGCAAACAAAGGGTTTTCTATAACAGGGGGACTCACAATACTTACTATAGTGCTCTTTTTTATTGTTGACGATGCAAAAAAACTTAGTTTCGGAATCTTATATCCTTTTCCACTTTTTACCGCTATTACAAGGATAAACTGCCTTCTTGAAGGTTGCTGTTTCGGTGTAAGATATGAAGGTCCTTTTGCAATAATTTTTCCTCCCGGAAGTCCTGTGTCCAGGTTTCATAGGAGAAGGTACGGGCTTGTATCTATGTTTGAGCGATCATTTCCGGTATTTCCATCTCAAATTGCCATAATCCTTTCCATGCTTCTTCTTTTTGCTTTTCTTTTCCTGATGAACAAATTCAATGTTAAGAAAAATATCATCGCAGGGACATCCCTTGCAGGATACGGTCTATTTAACTTCATAATTGAAATTTTCAGGCAGGAACCCAGGATCATAGGGAACTATTTGACAACAGGACAGATCATGGAGATGTTTCTGTTCTTTATCGGTCTTTTTATCATATTTAAGGTCGATGAAAAGTCAGTCACAACAGAAAAAGTTTAAAATTCAGTCTTTTTCAAGAAATTTTGGTCTGAAAACAATACATATCGAGGGGAGAAGAACCAGTGACCCGATAAGGCAAACACCTATACTCAGAACGATCAGTACTCCGAAAAACCTTATAGGAACAAAAGAGCTCATGAGCAATACAACAAAACCTACCATAACGCTGACACCATTGAATATGATACCTCTTCCCGTTGTTAGAAGAGTATGTTCAACAGCTACCGCAGAATCTTTATGTTTCATCATCTCGATTTTATAACGCCATAAAAAATGTATGGTATAATCAACACCAACACCCACTACTATCGAGGATATCAGAGCCGTTGCAATATCAAGAGTTATCCCGGCAAAACCCATAACTCCAAACATAAGTATTAAAGCTACCGCCAGTGGAATCCCTGCAAGAAAACCTGCAACAAAAGACTTAAAAAGAAGCATAACCAAAATTGAAACAGCCAGAAAAGAGAGAGAAAGAGAGATGACCTGACCGCTTATCACTTTTTCAATTAAATCTTTAAATATTACACCGGAACCGGTAATTTTTGTAAAAACCGGTTCATTTTCTATCATTTTTTCTATTTCTTCAGTAACATCCTTTATAGTTTCACTGCTTTCACTATTGATCTGAACAATTATCTGAGCTTGGGTAAAGTCGTCGTTGACAAGTTTTTTAAGTTCACCGGGATCGCCCATTTCGCTAAATTTATCAAGAAAGAAATCAACCGCATTTCTGGTTTCCGGTATGGAGTTGAAACCTTCTTCACCTTCTTGGTAAGCCCCTTTTGTAACAAGTTTTACCAGTTTTGCGATCGAAAGAGTGTTCCCGACATTGGGATTCAAAGAAACATCTTTTTCCATCTGATCTATCTTATTCAATATTTCAGGAGACTTAATGTCGCCTGACACATTTATGCTGACAACCTGTGATCCTCCGAATTTTTCATTTATAAGTTGAGCCGAAGTTTTTACCGGATGTCCGTCAGGGTAGTATCCTGCAAGATTTGAATCAACAACTATAAGCGGGATCCCTATCAGCATTACAGGAACAAGAAGAATATTGAACAACAACAGTTTTTTTGGGTGTCCCGATATGAAAACCGAAAGCTTTTTCAATGCTTTTTCTGTAAAAGGTCTCTTTTCTTTTCTGATAACAGGCTGTGGTGTTTTAAGAAGAGAAAGTACCGCCGGTATAAAGAAAATACTTGCAGCTAAAGAAAAAAGTATGCCAAGTGATGATAGAACCCCAAGCTGCGCGGCAGGTATTATTGTGTGTGTAGTAAGACAGAGCATTCCGGCAACAGTTGTTATTCCGGTAAGAAGTACAGGCATTGAAAGTTCTTTAAACACTCCTTTTGCCAAATCTTCACTCGATCTTTTCCCTTCAGCGACCATGTTGTCAAGCTGATACCTGCTTATAATATGTATTCCGTACCCGTTTGCTATTGCAATTAGAATAACCGGAAGAATAATCGTAACAGTGGTCATTTTCCACCCGAAAAGCGGCACAAGACCCATTGCGAAAATAATTGACATTATAACAACAGTAAAAGGGAGAAGAACTCCTCTTAACTGTTTGAAACTGATAAAAAGGATGATAAGCATTATAAGAAGTCCGATCGGCATAAAAAATGCCATATCTCTTGGAACATCTTTTGATATATGCTCTTTTATGACAGGCATTCCACCAAGAGTAAGTTTTCCGGCTCCTTCTATTTCGCTGACAACATTCCTGATCATAGATGTTGTCTGGAGTCCATTGCCGTCATTTCTCATTCTTACTATTGTTGCTGCCGCTTTAAAATCCTCTGATATCAGAGTGTTCATTACCATATCATTATTTCGAAGCATTTCCCGGAGATTTTCCCTGTTTTGCAACTCCCGGGGGCTTCCTTCAGGATGATCTTCTTCAAAAGGATCCTTTTCTATCATCGGAATAGTGTTTATACTTTCAACTCCATCGACCTCAGAAAGTTTTTGAGATATCCTGATGATTCTTTCTGTCACGGAGGGTCTGAGAATATCTTCATCTTCTATAACGACAAATATTATTTCCATTCCACCGAAAAGCTCTTCGAGTTCAGCAATGTGGACTCTCATATTTTCGGGGAGCATATTTTCCACATCGGGGTCAACTTCAGAATTTTTAAGAGGGATGGCTGTCAGAAATGTAACTGCAACGAAAAATATAATTATCAGCCATCTGTAGCGGATCAAAAAATCAGAACTCATCTCAACCTTCGAATCAGAATAAACAGCTTCAACTAAGACTCCTGAAATATAACATAGGTTACAACTTGATTTTCATATATTAAGAAATTTAAGAAAACTCAGAGCTCTTCTTCTTCCTCAGGTTCAGGAGGAAGCTCGGATGGGCAACATGCATAATATGTTCCATTGGCAACTTCATCAGCACTTTTTCTAAAACCATTGAAAACAACTTCCACAACACTTGCAACATGGTAAGCAGGGTCATAGCAGTCTGTATCTTTGCCAAGGTGACATCTTGATGTTGCGATGTACTTCTGCCACTCATTATTGCCGGGCATATTACTCATATCTGCATAACAGTTCACCATAGAGTAATCTTGTCCGCTGAAGCATCCTCCTAAGATAGGATTATTGAAAGCACACATAGATCTGATCTGCTCCCAATGCTCCTTGTCATCTGCAAAACCACCCGGAGGAATACGATAGACAGAGCCCATCTGAATCGTGTCACCAAAAGACGGGATTAGATTGAATGTCAATGTGTTCGTTTTTATTTTCGTTCCGTCTGTTAGCTTTCCAAGTACTCTCAATTTAATTATCAGAGGACTGGCTATCCAATCAAAACCGGAAACATTTTCCAAAAGATCTATCGCCTGAGCTTCTGTAAAGATGTCAACCATTCCCGTAGCTTGTCCTCCATCGGAGTCAACAACTATAGCCTCATTCACTTCAATTCTTCTGGTACCACCCCACAGGGCATCTCTAAGTTGAAGTCTGCTTCCGTCAGCTTGAGGTCTGGGATCCCACTCATACTCTATTTCAACATATTTCACCATAAATCTGTTCGTATTTATTGAACTTATCGGTGCATCGGGGGCTCCTGATCCGTCAACTTGTGAAGAGTTCATATAGTTTACAACTTCATAAGGAAGAATATATCTTCTTGTAAAAGCAAGATCTATGTACCCCTTATGGTAATAGATGTCCCCTCCTGGCATAACCGAACAGTTGTTCTGAGGAGTTATCGGCACAAACTTGTCAAGAACAACCAAGTTGCTTTTTTCAACACAGGCTCCCATTAATAAAGCCGCAAAAATTACCGGGATGAAAAACTTTTTCATTTCAAATCCTCCAAATCCTTTGTTATTTGATCTAAATTTCTCTTTTTTATTACCGGGCATCCTATTTTTTCAAGATACACCATAAAAATCTCCTTTTTTTTCCTTTTCTTATCATATTTTAAAAACTCCAGCCAATCATTTGACATTCGAATGTATCGACCGGAATCAACATTAATTTCATGTTTTTTTAACAACAGTGTAAGTTCATCAGGGTCAAAAACCTCCTGTCCGATATGCTTCATATATTTCTGTACGATCACCATACCGTTTGCCACTGCTATTCCATGGGGCATATTAAAAGACCGCTCAATTGCATGTCCGATCGTATGTCCCCAGTTTAAATATATACGAGTTCCACTCCTGTCATCCAGGTCATTACTTACAAAAAAATATTTATCCATTACAGCTTTTTCAATACACTCTCTTGAAAAAACATCAATA
>SLGQ01000064.1 GCA_007136595.1 Candidatus Sumerlaeota bacterium
ACTCTTTAAATTCTTTAAATAAAATTTCTCTACCAAGTTCAGTGTACGAGTTATCTTCATTCCTCATTGTTATTATATCGGCAACAGAGTTTCCTCTTTTATCACTTTTTATCATTTTTGCCGCAAATAAAGTTACCGGAGTTTTTTCGTACTCTTTGAAAAACAATATTTTTTTTAAATGAAACCGGGCATTTTCAGCATAGTGAAGAGCTTCTTGTATCCTTGACACAGGATAAACGAAAAAAAATTCCCCTTTAGAAGTAAGAATATTATAGGATAATTTAAGAAAAGTTTTTAAATTTCCTTCAACTTCATGTTTTGCAACAGCCTTTTCCGCACAAGGATTCAAAACCCCTCTGCCGGTTGAAAAATATGGAGGATTGGTAAATATAAAGTCGTACTTTCTGTCACATCTTTTTGCAAACTCTTTGATATCCTGATTTACAGGATTGAGGTTAAGGGAATTGTTTGCTTTGATATTGTGAGTCAAAAGTTTAAAAAGAGTTTCCTGGATTTCAACACAGTCTATATCAATGTTGTTAAAACCCCTGTCGTTCATTACTATGGGGATCACTCCGCTTCCCGATCCTATTTCCAACCCTTTGCGGTAGGTCTTTTTATTTGAAAATTTAGAAATAAACCATGATAATATCATGGAGTCTGCGTTAAAGCGGTATCCATTTTTATACTGGGTTATGAAAATATTGTCGCTATATATTTTGTTGACAGTTACTTCTGCTGAAGAGTCAAGGTTAGAATACTTTTCTGATGATATCATCCTTTTTTATTGCTCCTTCCCTTATAACTTCAAAATTATGTGAGTCAACCTTGACAATAGTGGAAGGGATGTTAAAAGGTTGCGTTTTTGAATCAAATGAGATGGTGTCTTCGTTTATTAAAACTCCGTCAATTACACCATCAAAGTAATTAAAAATTTCTTCATAATTTATTGCGGGAGCAATTCCTGTGGGGTTTGCACTTGTACTTACGACAGGATGCCCCACAAGATCAAGAAAGTTGTTGACAAATGAAAATGGAGAGCACCTTATCCCGACAAAGTTGGTTCCTCCAGTAATGTAGTCCGGCAGATCGGATCTGCACTCATGGATGATCGTCAAAGGTCCGGGCCAGAAAAACTTTGCCAGTCTTTGAGCAACAGGGAGAAAAGTGTCAACAAGTTCGTAAAGCATTTCCTGTTTATTATTTGATATCAAAACGGACAGAGGTTTATTTTCCGGCATTCCTTTGATGCTTTTTATTCTCTGTACCGGTTCTTTTTCAAAAATAATTGTTCCCAGTCCGTAAACCGTTTCAGTGGGATAGGCTATTACTGAACCGTTTCTTACTTTCCATGCCGCTTCTTCTATTGAAAGTATTTCCATGCAATTGCTCCTATAATGTTTGTTGCAGTGCCTCATCTTTTTTGTTAACAGCCGCCACCATATCTTTTTTATATTTTTCAAGTTTTTCTCTTATATCGGCATCATAAGTTCCAATTATCTGAAGAGCAAAAAGGGCTGCATTTTTAGAGCCGTCAATAGCCATTGATGCTACAGGTATTCCGGAAGGCATTTGTACTGTTGAATACAAAGCATCAACACCGTTGAGGGGTGTTGCGTTGATCGGAACGGCAATTACAGGTTTTACCGTATGTGCTGCCACTACTCCGGCAAGATGAGCCGCTGCTCCTGCTCCTATTATGAAGCAGTCACCTTTAAAATTTTGTACAAGATCCATTGTTTTTTCAGGCGTTCTGTGTGCTGAACTTACTCTTACATTAAATTCCACGCCAAATTCTTTTAAAACATCACCTGCTTTTTTCATAATAGGCCAATCGGAATCTGAACCCATAAGAATTAACACTTTTGACATAATTTCCTCCTAGTTTTTGTTTTTATCAGTTATTTTTTCAGGGGTCCCTTTTTTTTCTGTTTTTTCAGGAACAATTTCCTTTTTATTTCCTTTATTATATGAATCTGTAAGGTTGTTAATGATGTTAGAGCTTCTTTCAACGCATTGTCGGATGCTTGAAAGGTTGTCATAGTTCGGCTCAACAGTATATCGTTTAACACTGTCGGAACAGGAAACAAAAAAATCTATGGATTTAAGTATTTCCTGCGTCAATTTTTGGGAATTACGACCTTCAGGATTCCGCCCATTCGCCTTGATAATTGATTTAGTGTTGTTAATAGTAGCATCAATGTTTTCAAGGAGCGACAAAATATAGTCACTTTCAACTGCTCTTGATATAGATAAACTGGTAGCAAGAGATATGAGTCTGTGAGCAAGAGTCAGTTGCCCGATAGCAATCCCCTGATATTTTCTGACAAGAAAAGAATCATCAAAGCTGTCGGAATAAATTGAAAATGAAAAAATGATAAAAAAGAAAAAAACAAACAGCTTTTTCATATACCCTCCGGCACAGAATCTCAAAGAGAGTAACAGAAAAAAGAGGGAAAGTCAAAATCGGTAGCAAAAAATCTTTCTTTTAGTAAAAGGCAGATCAAACTCAAAACCGGAATATTCAAAAATCCCGGAAACGGGAGACTGAAATTCGGAAAGGTATGAAACAACCGTTCCACCGGGAAGAAGGTTTTTTGCAAGGTCGTGCAAAGTTTTTTCATTTAAGTTGACAGCTCTTGAAATAATAATGTCAAATTTTTCAAAATATTGAGATATTTCCGCATTAATCGGATAAATATTCGGAATATCAAGAGATGCCGATAAAAACTGAAGAAAGGATGTTTTTTTCCTTGCTTTATCAAGGAGAGTAAAGTTGATATGTGGAAAATAGAGAGAAAGGGGAACTCCGGGAAAACCTGCCCCCGTTCCAAAATCGAGCACTTTTTCAACCTTGTTGAAAAGAGACGGTATTAAAACCGGCAAGAGTGAATCAACAAAATGTTTTTGCACGGCATCCTCATAAGTCGTTACAGAAGTGAGGTTGTGAGTAGAATTCCATGAGCATAGATGTTCCCAGAATAAATATAGTTTTGTTGCGGTTTCATTTTGCAGTTCAATTCCGGGGAAAGATAGCTCCCTGTTAAGTGTTTCAATAAATGTTTCACATGAAACACTGCTGTCCGGATTTGTTTTTTTCATGGTTTTTAAGTTTTAAAAGTAACAAAGATATTGCCGCCGGTGTAATTCCGGGTATGTTTTGTGCAACCCCTAAATTTGCTGGTTTAATTCTGTTAAGTTTCTGAACAGCTTCATTGGTCAATCCGGAAATTCCGTCATAAGAAAAATCTTCCGGGATAAGTATGTTTTCAAGCTTTTGAAATTTTTCAATTTCTAAAAGTTCATTTTCTATAAAGCCGGTGTAGAATATTTCGATTTCCGCTCTGTTCCATATCTGGTCGCTTACACTGAAACTTTTTTCAGCCATTTTTTCAAGCTTAGCCCGGTTCATGGTGTTTCGTCTTAGTAAAGTAGAAAGAGAAACCGGCTTGTTGACCGGTTTTTCATCCATATCCGACAGGAGCAGATTAGTTTTTTTATCAGGATAAATTACAGTTTTATCAAGGTAGTCCATCAATTCATTTTTCAGTTCAATTTTTGATTTTTCAATATCATATAAACGGGAAGGAATAAGATCGAAAAGGTTTGCCTTATCAAGAAGTCTTTCAGAAACATTATTGTCTCTGATCCGGAGTCTGTATTCCGATCTTGATGTAAACATTCTATAAGGTTCGTCAACACCGGTAGTGGTTATATCATCGATCATTACACCAATATAAGATTCTGTTCTGGATAAAATAAAATCCGTCCCACTCCCTTTGGCACGAATAGAAGCATTTACCCCGGCAACCAACCCTTGTCCGGCGGCTTCTTCGTATCCGCTTGTTCCGTTTATTTGTCCGGCAAGAAAAACCCCGCTGAGCAATTTGCTTTCAAGAGTTTGTTTAAGGTCCCTAGGGTCAAAAGAATCATACTCTATAGCATAACCGGGTCTGGTTATAACAGCGTTTTCAAAACCGGGAATGGTTGTTAAAATAAGTTTTTGAACATCCAGCGGGAGTGATGTTGAAATCCCATTCGGATAATACTCGTAACAGTTCCATCCTTCAGGTTCAACAAATATCTGATGATGGTCCCTTTCCGGATATTTAACTATTTTATCTTCTATTGAAGGGCAGTATCTGGGACCTATACCTTCAATTGATTTGTTGTGTCCGTAAAGGGGAGAAAGGTGAAGATTGGAAGATATTATATCTCTGGTTTGCTCTGTCGTTTTGGTCAGGTAACAGGGGATCTGACTTTCAAGAACCTTTTGTGTTTGAATAGAGAACGGGATATAATCTGTCTCTCCCGGTTGTATTTCCATTTTTGAAAAATCAATGGATCTGCCTGCAATACGGACGGGTGTTCCGGTTTTCAGCCGTATTTTACTATGTCCGTAAGATGTTAAAAAGCGGGTAAGATCTTTTGAAGATGCCTCCCCTATCCGTCCTCCCGGAATAGAGCAACTGCCAATTTTAATTTCCCCGTTTAAAAATGTTCCTGCTGTAATGACCAAAGTTCTTGATTTATATTTTCCACCTTTTTTGTCGCTGATAAAAAAGAAATCGTCAACTTTCTCAAATCCGGATGCTTCTCCATGAACTATATAAATGTTGGAAGACTGAAATAAACTGTTTTGTACAAATCTGATATAAAGATTTTTATCGGACTGACATCTTAATGCCTGAACAGCGGGACCTTTGCGTCTGTTCAATACCCGGTATTGAATTGCAGAATAATCTGCCGCCCTCCCCATAACTCCGCCAAGAATATCGATCTCCCTCACTATTTGTCCTTTTCCCTGTCCCCCGATGGAAGGATTGCATGACAATTCACCTATTTTTTCGATTGCCATGGTCATAAGCAAAACTTTCGATCCGGATCTGGAAGCGGCGGTTGCAGCTTCAATTCCAGCATGTCCTCCACCTATTACAGTTACATCAAAAACATCCATTTTTCACCTCATAAACAGGCTTTTATATTTTGCCTGTATAAAACAAAAGCGAGAGAGCAAATATCTAAACATTCATATAGCACAAAGTTGCTCTAAAGTAAAATTTGAAAGCAATAAGAGTTTTTTATTTTCCGAGGCAAAAAGTGCCGAAAATTTCATCATATATATGAAATGCTGAAATTTCTCCTGTCAGATTCCTGATATCATAAAAAATTGATTTTATGATCGTCGCGATCAATTCAATTTGATCATTGAGAAAAAGATCGTGAAGAGAATCAATGTTTTTAATTATTCTGCGGGCGGTGGAAACCTGCCAATCAGAAAAAAAGAGAGATACTCCGGTGTCAGGAAGAATTTTGGAAATTTTCTTCTTAATTGCACTTATCAACTGTTCAATCCCCTCCCCTGTTTTGCAACTTATAGAAATTCCGTCATCAAAAGAGAGCTTTTCTGTTGAAATATCAGACTTGTTATAAACCAAAATCCTATGACTATCCTGGGTTTCATTGATGATTGCCCGGTCTTTACCAGTGAGAGAAGAAGATCCATCAAGCACAACAAGCATTAAATCTGAGGTTTTAAAAAGGGTTCGCGATTTTTCAACCCCTTCTGTTTCTATGGTGGATAAGGTTTCCCTGATCCCTGCCGAGTCAATTAATTTAACAGGAAACCCTTCTATAAACAGGGTTTCAGATATATAATCTCTGGTTGTTCCCTCTGTCGGCGAAGTTATGGCTCTATTGTTTTTAAGAAGTGTGTTGAAAAGTGTTGACTTGCC
>SLGQ01000156.1 GCA_007136595.1 Candidatus Sumerlaeota bacterium
GGCTTCTTTTCTTTCGATAGTTTCACCTTTACTGAAAAAACTTGATATGAATGCTACTGTCAAAGAAAGGTAGCCGAGAAAATACAGCGGGACATGTATCCCAAGCCAGATACTTGTCAGAACCGCTTGTACTTTTCCAGGCCCCTGCGGAATGAATAAGCCGGCAACTGCAATGATCAAAGCGGTTTTCCTTAAAGCTTTTGATATACCATCAGGTAAGTTAAAAAAAGATCTGATACAGATCAATGTCCCGAAAAAAACAGTAGAACCGCTTCCGTTGACAAACGGTGGAAACCCGGTTTTATGCCACCATGCGGCAATTATTACAACAAGCAGTAAAGAGGCAAATTTTCTTGTTTTTAAATTTAATTTTTCAATTGAAATGAATATTAAAACAGAAACTGCCGCAAGATGAAGGCAATTGTTCATTTTCCTGCCTCTTTAACTGCAAAAACAAGTAAAAAAAGAGCCAATAATATTGCAAAAACCGCTGTGTGAAAAATATATAAGGATCGTGTTACAAGAATGCCCCCCCCTCCTGTAAGTATTATTTTTCTCCCTTCAGAAAGATATAAAGGTTTGTTAAGTTCCGCAACTACAGGTTTTTTATCATAGATGAACACAGCCCTCTCATATCCGAGAAGATCATCAGTATCGCCATATCCATGTTCGTAAAGGATAACTTCTCCGGTCAGAAGCAGGTCGCTTTTATGATCATTAAAGTTTTGTGGAGAAATTTCTTCATATTTAAAATTTATTGAATTCAACCAGAAAAAAATTGCCGTAGCTGACAGTAACAAAAGAGATATACCTTTTAAGTAGTCCTTTTTAAGTATGGATACAAAAGAGAAATATATGGTAGCAGAAAAACATACTCCGAAAACGGTAAGCCATCCGTCTGAAAAAAAAGGGGAAGGGTCCCCTTTAAATATGATAGTTGTAAGTACGGAAGAAAGAGCTGTAAAAAAAATGAGGTAAGGATATATCGACTTAAAAGTTTTAGACATCAGAAGTAGGCATTGAGCATGAGAAAAATATTGTGAATTCTTTCATCGATTTCAGGTATTCCTGCTCCGGCAGGTGCCATGAGAAAGAAAGGATGGTCATGTTTTTCAAAAATATAGCCCAGTTTAAAATGGGCTTTCCTGTGGACCGGTATCTGAAAATACCCTTCAACATGGTGACCTCTTACAGAAAACCTGTTAAGACCGGTAACATCAGGACTGAAGTACATAAAAAAGTATCTTGAACCGTAATTATAGTCTCCGCCCACTTTGATTTTTTCTCCGGCTATATGAAGCGGTAATGCATATCTGAATCCTGCATATCCGGTCAGTCCGACATAATGCCCCCCTGAAAGATCGTTGCCGAGAAGTGTCTGAAGCGGTGTTGATATCCCGTCATCATCTTTCGGTGTTCCCAAAAATCCTCTGTTGGGATTTTCTTTATTTCTTACAGCAGGGCTAATGAGAGAACCTCCTGTTCCTATGAAAAAATCAAGTGGAGTGCTGTTGATATTTCTAAATTTTGCAAGAAGGGTCCAGGAAAATAAAGAACCCAGTTTTTCGGGGGTCATCAATTTTTCTTCTTCACCGTTACCATTGAGGTCGGCATATCTTTCTCCAATGGTAATATCCGGAGAGAAAGCAAAATTTGAATAAAACCTGCCACCTGTTACACCCGGAACAGGGGCGTCAAATTCTATCCCGAAAAAATGGAGGTAGGGGTTTTCTTTTGTTGCAAAAAAACTGTTTTTTATTGAGTCTGTTATATATATTCTATGAACATACCAAAGCCTCAAATATGATTGTGTTACTCCGAACATTTCTTCAAGGTTGAAAGTGAGATACATTCCGTCAAGCGGAGAATCAATGGCAGATTCCGGAAAAGAAGAAAGCTCGACATTGTCATATCTGATATCAGCCGGAGCACCTTCACTTGTAGGTCCTCTTCCAATAGAAAATGCAAGCCAGTCAGTAATAAAAAGATCTATGAAAAGTCTTTCAAAATAAACCCTGCTGTTTGACGGATATCTTGACCTTCCCATGTCATACATCGGCTCAAGTTCAGTTGATTCATAGCGGAAAGGTGAACTTTCGTTAAACTGTTTGAACATAGTGAGCCATCCTGTGAATTTAAGACGGTCACCAAGAGTTGATACCATCTTTAACCGTCCCATCATATTCGCCTGTCCCCATGTTTCTCCGTCTTCTCTGAGAAGTCCGAGATCTTTTGTTTCCAGTTTGGATTTCTCTCTATATATGTAGTTGTTGACAGTCATTCTGACATCCATTGAAAGATCGACCCGGTCAACAAGGGTTGCCCTTTCAACTTCATTAAGTCTCTGCTCCAATTCTTCAATTCTTATTCGGTTCTCTTCGATTTCTTTCTCTTTGTCACACTGTTCTTCTCCGGAAAGAGCGGTAAAAAAGAAAAGAAATATAAAAATTGCACTTATTTTTTTATTCATATTGAACTCCTTCATGTTGCACCTCTTACTTTAAGCCGGCAGCTTCCGGTTGGGAGCTGTCGGCAGCGTGATTTACAAGGTATCTTTCAATTGCTTCAAGCTCTTCAGGTGTAAAAAGACCGCTTATATCTTTTTTCCTGTTGTGAAGACTTCTTGAAAAAAATCTTTCCCATTGTATAGATGCATATTTCGTAGGTGCAAATGGTTCAGCTTCCCCTCCGGTTTTATGACATTGTCCGCATTTTGATATAAAAAGATTTCGTCCTCTGGCTGAGCCTGCTGTAAGAGTAAGAAAAAATGAAAAAATGAGTGCACATAATACTGTGTATAGCACTTTTTTATTCATTGTCACCTCCCTCAAATAAAGTTGTCAGACTTGGAGTGACACATATACCTTTTGCTCCGTCGGCTGCTTCGCCAAGCATTACCACCTGCCCGTTACATTCAAGGTCTTCGGGGCAGTCTGAACCTCCATTTGCCGGATCACATCTCATTACACAAACTTCAGGGGCTCCCTCAGGAAGGAACATTCCCAGTTCTGCTGTGCAGAAAGTTGCAGCACACCCGTCTTCTTTGCAATCCGAATGATCTTCACAGGGATCTCCCATGCAGGCATATTCAGATACTGTATCATTATCGTCGTATTCTTCATCAATAACTTCATCGTCATCATGGTCGGGAATTTCCGGCTCATCCGGCACTTCTTCTTTTTCTTCTTCAGGTTTACAGATATATACCCCGGTACTTATCCCTGCAAGTTCATCGGAACAGACCATGTCCTTTGGACAGTACACAGGATTTTCTTTGTCAAAAGGTTTTTCAGGGTCGGGATCACAGTTTAATACAGTACAGTAGTTGAGTCCTAAAATGACTGTAAGTTCCTCAACTGAAAGGTCTATCCCCATTTGTGAGCCTTTATCGACAAATGTTTCAACAATCATCGGGTCTGAGAGGCATATCGGAGCTTCTTTTCCGCAATCTGAAATAATGGAACATTTTTCTCCCGGTTTAACTTCAGAGAGACATTCGCCATCTTTTACTACACCGGTACAGCAAGCCTCACCATCTTCGCCACTGCATTTTTCTGCAATGCAAAGAGCCATCGTACGGGAAGGAAGGGTTCTGAACCTTCTGTCAACAACTTCATTGTTTCCGCACTCATCAGGCTTTCCGGTACACGAAACGATCAGTAACAATAAAATAATTAAAACACTTTTTCTCATACATCTACCCCTTGATATTTATACTTTGAACCTTTCCACCTCTTTGTGTAGAAAGTTTGCATGGTCTGTCATGTCTTTTGCCGCCGCTGCCATTTCTTCAATGAAAGCAGCATTGTTATTGATAGTATCTTTAATGGTTTCAACAGCTTTGTCAATTTGTTCGACCCCTGTGGAATTTCCCCTTAATTCATTTGAGAGGTTTTCTATTTCATTAAAGATATTTTTGAATTCATTGAGCATTTCAAAAAAGAATCCGGAGCTGTTTTTTACCAGCTCAGTCCCTTTTTCAATTTTCCGGCTTGCATCGTTTATAAGTTTTTTAATTTGAAGAGCACCTTCAGAGCTTTTTGCAGAAAGATCCCTCACTTCATCTGCAACAACTGCAAAGCCTTTTCCATATGCGCCGGCTCTTGCAGCTTCGATCGCGGCATTTAGAGAGAGAATGTTTGTCTGAAAAGCGATTTCATTTATAACTTCATTTACATCCTGTATCTGACTGCTGGCTTCATGGAGCTCTTTCATTGATTCAAGTGCATCGTTAAGCAGTTTCGAGCCTGAATCCGATTTTGAGGACATTCCCTTTATTATCGAACTCATATTTTCCATTGTTTTAGCAGTTACCGTTAAATTGTTAGCTGTTTCTGAGAGTCTTGCCGAGATATCTTCAGTGTGAGAGCTCGTTTCAGATATTCTCATTGATGCATCGGATGTTCCATTGGAAATTGAACGACTGATATAGTGAAGTTCTTCAGTTGAGTTTTTTACCGACTTGATCATATTTCTGAGGTTGGTAAAAAAATCGTTAAGGCTGGCAGTCATTTGACCTATTTCATCTTTAGAGGAAACGGGTAACAGCTCAGAAAGATCGCCACCTTTTTTTGAGAGCTCTTCGAGTCTTTGTCTTGTTGTCATTATAGGACTTATCGTCGTTATAATAAGCAGATAAAATATCAGTATCACAAGTACGGAGGAAAACAGTGCTACAAAAACCAATGTAACGGCAAGAAAATTGCCCATAGTTTCAAGAGAGTCCCTTCTTCTCTGTAAATTTTCAAGCTCATTTTTACTTGCGGCAGTAAATGAATTTTCAATTTCAGAGTATATGTTTCCCATCCTGTTTTTAAAAATAAGAGAATATTTTTCGTTAACTTCAAACATATCCTGTATTCCGTATTTAGCATCATCGAGAGCTGAGATGGCTATGCTTAACTGCCTGTTTAAAAGTTCTCTGTCTCCGGTTGCCTCTATTTTGACAGCTTTTTCCAAAGCTTCGTTTACAGGATTGATGAAATCTCTTATAACAGGGTCGAACCCTCCCGATGATTTAGCTTTCTGTAACCAGTTATACAAAGAATTATCCCTTACTCTTGCACCGCTTGTCCCGATTCTGATCTTATATATGTCAAGAGAATTTGTTGCAAGATACTCAGGAAGTGTAGGGTCAATTCTCATATATTCATTGTGAATTTCATTTGACAGCTTAAGGTATTCTCTCCACAACTGAATAAAGTGTTCGCAGTTCAGATCACTGCCGGGTTTGCACATATCCGCATGATCGTCGAACCATTTTTTCAGCAGGGTTTTTTCATAATCGAGAACCAGAGGTCTTCTTTGTCCATCTATAAGTTGAAGAGAAATACTGTTGTGGATATTTGCCATTTCTCCTTTTATTCTGTTTATTTCATTGTTCCTTTCAACAGCTTCAAGCAGGTAGTCATTCGACTTCTCATAAGTTTTTATTCCTATTATGGCAAAAACGATTATCAGCAGAAAAGAAAAAGTTATTACAGCAGTAGTTATTAAATACTTGTTTTTTATCGAAAGAGATTCAAAAAAACTTATTGTCCTGTTTTTCAATCAAGCCTCCTTCAAAGTAAAGGCAGAAAAATTTACAGCTCACCATTATATCAAACTGTAATCCTCTTTGCAATTTTTCGTTATCTGTTAAAATCAGGTGGAATTTTATCCTTCAAAATCTTTAATATTTACAATTTTTGAAGTTTATGATAAAAAACAAGTGGA
>SLGQ01000131.1 GCA_007136595.1 Candidatus Sumerlaeota bacterium
AAAGTTTCAGTGAGGAATTTAAAAAGAAACTTGATCCATATAACCCGGTATATATAACAAGTGCCGATTTTTCTATGAAAAATGTCCTTGAACAGTTAAAGAAAGAAGGTCTTTTTTATATAGACTCCCCTGATTTTTCAAGAAGTTGCCTTGAGTATATTGATGTTTTGAAAGTTAAAAACGAAATACTTGAACATTTGGGTAGAGATGCTTCGGGATCAATTTTTATGGATCAGGGTTTTTGGACGAGTGACGGTTTTATAATAGCAGAAGAGGTAATGTATATTGGAATTAAAAAAAACAGCAGCATGATCTTACCTTTCTCTCAAGGTTTAGGGAGATCATTTCTTGAGGGAGAATCAATGGTAGGCATTGGAACTGCCTTCCTTACAGGTGGGGCATATAGTGTTGTTGGCTCTCCTTGGGAAATGCCCATGGATCTTCCCGAAAATATACTGCTTCCATATATTTTGAATTATCTCAATGGCAAGAGCGAGGGAAAATCTCTCGCTCAAGCTCAGCGAAGATATTTGTCCCTTAACTGGAATGCTCATCCTCTTGATTGGGGAGGGGTAATGGTATTAAAATAGGAATAAAGGAGTGACCACATGATTTTAAAAAAAGGCGTACTGTTTCTATTAACTTTAGCAGGGTTTTTAACTTCTTCCTGTATGAACAGTCAAATGTTGTATCAATCGCACACTTCTCCCTATTGTGCTAAATCCGATCTCGATAAAATGGTTGTTAAAGTAATTGCCGGATATAACTTCAGAATGGAAAAAACAGTATATCCAAAAGACCGCTATCAGCCCATAGCCTTTTTCCCCGGCACAGAAAATGTTTCATCCGGATCCGGCTTGTATATCTCACAGGATGGACTTATTGTTACAAACAGACATGTTGTTGAAGGGAGAGATGCTGTTCTTGTTAGAAGCAGTTTTGACGAAAAATTTATTCCTGCAAGAGTACTTTATATTGACAGCAGGTATGACCTTGCATTTATTTATACAGGAGAAGAAACGGAACATTATTTTGATGTTTCAAATGTAGATAAAGAAGAGCCGCAGAAAGGGTCTTCCTTTTTTATTGTGGGATACCCTCTTGATCAGCGACAGAAGGAACCTTCCGTTACAAAAGGGGTTTTTTCAAGAAAAGTATCTATGCAAGCAAAAGGAGGAATTCTTTATCAAACAGATGCTTCGGCAAATCCCGGCAACAGCGGTGGACCTGTTTTTGATTCCGGTGGAAATCTTGTCGGAATCATTTTTAGTAAAAAAGCAGGATTGAATGTGGAAGGATATAGTCTTGCAGTCCCTGCTTACGAAGTAGTTAACAGGATTGAAAAAATAAGAGAAAAAGAGCCTCCGGATGACAATTATAAAAATTTTGCCAAAACACTTGTATGGCAGTTTGAAGGCAAACCTGCGATGATAATAATCGCAAAACTTCAGGAAAAGTGCGAAAAAAATGAAAACGCAGATGTCTGTATGGCCCTTTCAGCTGCTTTATGGAATCGATATGCTTTAACATATTCAGCAGGAGAATATGAATTGAGTGATAATCTGCGGCTTTTTTCATACCACTATTTTTTTAAAGCGGACAATATCGGTTATAAAAGAAGGAATAATTTTGTTTCGAGAATGGAAGTGGTCGAAAATGAAATTAGAGATATTTATGTAGCTGTAGAGCAGAAGGGAATTTTTAGAAGTGTCCTGTGGCGCTTTAAAGAACCTTCTCTTGAAAAAGAAAAAACCCTGTGTCTCAAAGGGAATAAATATCACTGTTACCTTTTTGCGCAGCAGCTATATAAGAGACGATACTATAACAGTCAGTACGAAAGTCTTTCTTTTGATATTTTTGGCTGGCTTAATAACTTGGGTTTAGTTTATCCGGAATTCATTATTCTAACAGCCGAGAAAATTTTTGAAAACTATGATGTTTACTTCAGTGCCGGCAGAGCGGAAGAGCTTTTTGATACAAGAATGGAATCCCTGTTGTCCCTTCTTTCTGCCATTGCAGAAAAAGACAAAACGGTTAAAGTGGAAAAGTACTATCTTGAACTTCTTAAAAACGGGGTTTCAGGTGTTTCTCCAATTGAGATAGAGAAGCTTGAATGTTCTGAAAAATTTAGACTTCTTGGGCATATTCAGTTGCTGAACAAAATGAATCCGAGAGGTAGTTATATGGAGTACATTAAAAGTGCATCCAGCAAAACTGAACAGGCGGATCGTATAAGAAGGCTGTGGTATGAAGTGAACTTATTCCAAAAAAGATACCAGGAAAAAGAGTTTGCCATTGAAATGATAAAAAAAGAGCTTCAAAACTGGATTTCAGCTATCTGATCTATAGGTTATCTTCCGAAACTGAACTCAATAGAAATACCACCGCTATTGGGTCCGTAACCTTGGAAACGGAATCCTCTGAACCTTACTCTGGGACGGGGTTTTTCTTTCTTTTCCGGAAAGATATAGGGCGTTACAGGCTCAGCTTCCTTTATCTTTTTTTCAATCATCGGCTCCATATTTTCTGAAACCTCCACGGAAAAACCGAGAGAAACATTATCAAAGCGGTCTCTGTAAATAACCACTCCACCATTTTCAAGGACAGTCAACCCGCGCTCAGGCCTGTTTTCTTTCAGATACTTTTCAACCACTTCAAGACTTCGGTTGCTTCCTCCGAAAAAGCCTCTGAGCTCTTGAGATACTCCCGGTGGCAAAGATTCTCCTTTGCCGACAACAGGTGTCTTCATTCTCAATGATTTTCTTTGCATCTCAAAAGCCAGTCTGGATGCACCTTTTGCACTTGCAATAGCTTTATCGGACTTTTCTTTATTAAAAACGGTTGTTTTTATTTTAGATGTCTGAGAAAGGATGTTGCCGTTATAACATATCTGCCATGCATTGGGAGCTTGACTGTTAATGCACCCCAAAGCCTTTTCAGCTTTAATAAGCATTTCCATTGCTTTTGCATACAGTTTCGGATCCTGAAGTGCAAGACCTGCATACCATACTGCAAGGGAGTTATATGCTTCCACAAGCACATGCCGTTCAAGGGAAGGTATAGCTTTTTGAATTTCCGCAGCATTTTTCATTGCAAAATCTTTTTCCTCGTTATTTCTGTATATGTTTACTGACAGGTCGGCGGCATAAAGGTAGTTTATCCTCGCTTCTATCCAGTAAGGAGCAATTTGGATAGCATTTTTATAATAGGTCAGAGCATCTTTAAGAGCTTGAGGTCTTTCATCTGGAATTGCTGATGAAGATGACGACCTGAACCTCCCTTTTATAGGTTTACTCGGTATTATCAGTGATCTTGAAAGAAGAAGATGCCCATTGAAATATTCTTTGTATTTTTCAACGGTATCTTTTACTTTCTGCCACTCTTTAGGTGATGTTCTTAAAGAAAGATAATCAATTATTGCAAAAAGGTGTTGATCAAAGGGAGGAAGAGTAAGGTAGCCGAGATTTTTATGAGCCTGTTCGAGCACTCTTTTAGCTTCATCAAAGTCACTGTTATTTATTCTATTTTCAACTATCTGGTAAACAAGGGGCATTGCATTTATATACTGAACTCTTTCTAAAAGTGTTTCAGGTATTTTTCTTAAAGGATCGTTTTTAGGCATATTTCCGTATTTGTTGAATATGTTAGAAAGGTTCTTAATATATTCAGTTGCATCTATACCCATTCTTGCAAACATTTCAGCACCGTACAGGTGTGCCTCAAACTCTTCCTGATATGCTTCAAGTCCACTTTTATCCTTTGTAAATTTTCTAAGAACCACATGTCCCAGTTCATGAGCGAGCATCGTTTTTATTTTACTGTCGGAAAGTTTTGATATTCCTTCAGTTACTGTAACGGCATGTCTCATCCCGTCATGACTATGAACAGCTTCAATAGAAAAATCTCCCCCTTCAACGATCAGTTCAAGTTGAGCCGGAAGAGGAATGGCATAGGGCGTTATTTCTTCCCATATGTCTCTAATTCTTTTTTCGTTTTCGGAAACTTTGTTTTCTTTGGATATGAGGTTCCCCGAAAAAGTGGTGAACAGCACCATGATAGCGATCATTTTCAGCTTAAAACTCATTTCTTTCCTCCTTTGATTCCATAGATCTTGTTTTAAAGCTACAGTACCTTACCATAACTGTTGACTTTGTTCAAGTCTTTTCCAATTAAGTTTCTTTTTTTTGCATTATTGAAAAAAAATTTTCAAAAAACAAAAAATTGAACACTTAAGGTTCTCGGCAACAGAAATGTTCATTATAAAAAGATGGGGGTAAATTCTTGCCATGATCGTTAAAAATGCTACAATTTGCGATGAGTTTTTTATTAAAACAGTTTATTTTGATAAAATGAGTGTTGCGGTTCGTTTTTTCAAAGAAAGGTCGGTTAACTGGCTTTTTGAAGAAAACAGGGATAATTCTTTAATTAAGGTGACAGAGATCCTTGTTGCTAAAGAATTTAAAAGCAAGGTTTATGGTGCTCTTCAGAAAGCTTGCAGTATCGAAACTGTTGAAGAAAAAATTCATGAATTTATTTGCAACCGTATTTACAGGGAAAAAAGGATAATAGAGCATCTCCGCTATGAGTGTGAAAAGAATCCTTCCCTTAAAGTGCTTGAAAAAATACTCAGAAACAAAGTTCTTGATTACATCAGAACCAAATTGAGAGAAGAAGGCTGCCCGAACTGGAAAAGGGTGTCGGGTGATGTAAGAGCCTCTCTTGAAAAATTAAGTTCAGGAAATGAGTCACCCCTTAGAAAACTTGAAAAGAATGAAACTGAGTATCAGAAAAAATTTATTCACGGGGAGAAGGTATTTGTAATAAGAGGGAGATCGTATGGTGAAAATTTTCCCATTGAATTTGAAGATATAGCCAGTGAAACAAGGGCGAAATATGAGGAAATTTATAGTTATCTTAAAATAAAAAAGATAGAGAGGATAGAATTTCTGTGCAGCGGTATCATTTTTGATATAGCTTATTCTCTTGGGCGACCTTTTACTGTCACCGACATCACTTCGATACTGATAAGGGCTGTTCCTGATAGTTTCAGTGGTTCTTATGTCTGTGTTTCTGGAAACGATAGGGATTTTATTGAAGAACAAGTTACAGATACTCTGTGTGATTTTGATCCGTCTGAAAGCATTGCCGCAAAAATATCAGACTTTATGGGGCTTACCACTACGACTGAACTGGATGTTATAAAAATGTGTCTGACAGAGGAAGATTTCAGGGAATGTGAAAAAAAACGCAAGTTTTTGGCACAGAAATACGGCATCACCACAAGAACCGTCCGCAACTATGAAAGCCGTTTAAAGGATAAACTTTTTAAATATTTGAAAGATGTTTCCCACGAAGAGAGACTTTTTTTCATAAAAGCTCTTTTTGCAAAAATAGAAGGAGGGGGAAATGAATAAAATAATGATAGGTGATATATATACACTTAAAAATTCATATAAAAACGAACATATAAAAAATGTTTTAGTATTTTCGGTCGAGGATAATGGAAAGTGTCTTGTGATCCCTCTTTTTTCTGATTGGAAAATGGCAACTGACGGTGACTACTGGCTGCCGGGACCTGAGTGGCTTGACACAAGATGTGCGGCATGGTCAATGAGAGAGGTTGTTGATATATCGGTGTTCGGAGTTTTTCTCGGCAGAGTCTCTTCAAAAATGATGGATGAAATTTTTCTTATTGAATCAGGTAAATG
>SLGQ01000031.1 GCA_007136595.1 Candidatus Sumerlaeota bacterium
GATTACATTGACACAGACAGTGACGGTGATGGAATTCCTGACTGGTATGAGTGTCCGGCGTTTGACCCTGTTGACGGTTGTGTTGATACAGACGGTGACGGAGTTCCTGACTACCTTGATCTTGACAGTGACGGAGACGGATTTCCTGACAGTGTAGAGTGTCCCGAATTCGATCCTATAACAGGATGTGTTGATACAGACGGTGACGGTGTTCCCGATTATCTTGATCTTGATAGTGACGGTGACGGAATTCCTGACAGCGAAGAACCATATTGTGCAAACTTAGGCAGAAGCTGCAGAACCTATGTTGACTGTGACGGTGACGGAATTGATGACAACACAGAAATTGCGGCAGGAACTGATCCATGTGTGCCAGATGCCCATCTTTACGAGGAGCACTTTTATGTGGTTCTCCCATATCAGGAACCGGAAGTTGAAGAACCGCTACAGTTCGGAACAGAAATACAGAAACTTGATTTTGTGATATCTCTGGATCTTTCAGGTTCGATGAACTACGCAAGAGAGAACCTTAAGCAGGATATAGTTAATGTAGTTATAGACGGAATAAAAGGCGTTGTCCCCGACCCTGCTTTTTCAATATCTTCTTTTGCGAGCATAGAAGGCAGCCCTTATTTCATGGATCAGACAATAACAAAAGATTCCACCGCTGTTTATAATGCAGTTCATGCTCTTGGCGGAGAAGGGGGGGGGAGTATAGAGTCTCAATATGAGGCAATGTACCAGGCAGTTACCGGGGCGGGTTTTAACGGAGATTTGCTCCGAGCCACATTTGATCCTACTAAATGGCTATCTGATGAACCTTTTTACAGACTCTACAGCGAAGTTCGCATAGACCCTCAAAATTGTACTGGAGAAATTGGATATAAAGGGGGTGCCTGCTTTAGAGAACATGCTCTTCCAGTTGTAATGCTCATTACAGATGAGCAGCTTTATGACATTAACAAAGACTGGGTTAGCGATACAGATGGTTATGTTACGAAATTAAGATATAAGTGGAGAGACAGCAAACCTGATAAAGGTCATTATGAAAATGAAGTGATTGCAGCATTTAATGCAATTAATGCTAAATTTATCGGAGTTATAGGAGCTGGCATAGGAGATCTCTTTTTCAACATTGAAGGAAGAATGAAAAATTTGGCGAATGGCACAAAGTCAAGAGGTGTCAACGGAGAGTACTTTATATATAATGTGGGTTTTTTCGGAACCGGGCTTTCCGATGATATTGCAGGGGCAGTTGATGATCTTCTCCACAATATTCAGATGGATATTGATACGGAAAATGAGTCCATGTACAATATTTTCGACATAGATACAACTGACTTTATCAAGTCTGTAACAGCAAGTCACAGCTACCCCCCTGAAGCTTATGAATCAAAAGCTGACAATAAATTTTTCAAAGTTAAGCCTAAAACCGACCTTTTCTTCGATGTTGTGTTTGAAAACACCATATTTGAGCCTACTACCACACACAACACCCTTTTCAGAGCAAAAATACATGTGTTCGGAGAAGGTGCGATACTTGACACAAGAGAAGTTTATATAATTGTTCCGGGGAAAAAATCAGAACCGGGCGGAATTCAGAGTTAATATAACTGAAACATGGGCAACCCGAAGTCTTTTAATAAAATTATCAATAAATTTCAAAAGTGGACTGAAGTCTGTAAAAAAGAATGTCCCGACCTGAAAGATGCAATTATAAAGATAAATGACTCCGCCAACCGTAAAAAAAATTATGAAGTTGAAAACACCATAGTTTTCAACAGAGACCTTTTAAAAATTGAAAACCCCAAATACATTCTTGTTGCCGACAACCCCGGGAAAGAAGAGCAGAGAGAAGATCGGCAGATATATCTTACGGGACAAGCCGGGAAATGTGCAAGGAACTTTTTTATGAAAAACGGATTGGTTGATGATTTTGAAAAAGAGGTAGCTGTTCTCAACAAATGCTGCATTCACACTCACAGTTCAGCCGACCTTAAAAAACTTGACAGTTTTAAAGATCTGGTTGAAAGCTCTCAATACCTTATGGCAGACATTGCTGTTGATATGCACAAAATATTTGAATGCAAATTGTGGGTGATCGGTTGCAGCGAACTGAAGAGGAAAGGCATATTTGAACCTTTTTTAAACAGAATAAAAGAAAGATATTCATCGGATGCTGAATATTTAAGAGGGTTGGTATTTTTTCATCCTCACTTTTCTTACGGTAATTTTCAAAAAAACATCAACACTGTAAAAAGTGGAAACCCTTTGATTTCAATGAACAAAGCTGTCGGAATAGCCGGAAAAAGAATCATTGACATATAGAACTGTTTTTTTTCAGAAAAAAATTAAATTTATATCGTCATATATTATTTGACCCGGAAGGCAAATAACTGTAAAATAGAGGAATAACTATCCTGGAGGAAAGGATGAAAAGTTACGGCGGTAAAGAAGAAAAGCTCGACTTCATAAGAGCATTTGAACAGGGATGGATCCAATACAAATCAGGGTTCACCCAGTTCGTACCTTTGGGCATAGGGGCTTCCGCTCCTGCGATTTTCTTTTATATCAGCATCCCGTACGGCATTATAATTACCTTGCTGTTACAAGGATTCTTTTTTCTTTTGCTTGCAGAAAACATAGTCGCAAACGGAACACTCGGCAAAGGAAAAGTCCATTATACCAAACATCTTCTGTGGAAATATTTTAAAAACGGGTTTGTAGTAACATTGTTTCTCCTTCCCCTTCTTGCGATCGGGTTTCTTCTTCTCATAATTCCCTCCATAATTCTTTTCAGCCTTTTTATGTTTTCATTTTTCATAGTTGTCACAAAGGATAAATTTGCCATAGATGCCTGTATGGAAAGTCTAAGACAGGGTTTCGGCTACAGACTGCACCTTTTTCTTCTTTCTCTTGTTTTTTATTCGGGAATACTGATCCTTTATATGATCTCAGGCTTCTGCCCCATCTGTTTCATTGCTTTGAGCGCAATAGTGATCCCTTATTATTTCTGTGTTATATTTGAGTTTTATGAACAGTTGGAGAAAAAATGATGAACGATAAGATCGAGCTGATAATTTACCAACTGCTCCTTGCCTATAAATCTGACAAAGTTTTCGATTTTTCAGTTGACCCATTATTCGGAGATGCTTCGGGAAGAGAATATTTCAGGGTAAAGTTCGGGGAAGAAAGCTGTATAGCCGCAATCGTGGCACAGGGCGGCACTCCTGAATTCGGAAGAGGTGACCCTTTTTACGATTTTATATCAATACAGTCACATCTTAAAAGCATGGGATTGAGAGTACCTGAAGTTTATGCTGTCAAAAAAGATTCCAGATCACTTCTTCTTGAAGATCTCGGAGACAACACAATGTTCAATTCCATTCAGACAGATCCCGACAGTAAATTCAGAATGGTAAAATTCGGAGTCAATCTTCTTTCAATGTGGCAGGAAGCTGTCTATAAAAGGAAGAACTTTGACACTGTAGTTGACAAAAGAAGCTTCAACAAAAGCCTGTTCATGGATGAGTTTTATCATTTTTATGAATATATGATAGAAAAAAGGGTTTATCATCTCCCTTTTGACGGACTCTGGAACAAACTGCAAAAGCACTTTACAAAGATCACAAAAGAACTGACTGACTCCCCTTATATTTTTTCCCACCGTGATTTTCAGTCCAAAAACATTATGATCAATAATGGAGAAGGCTATCTGATAGATTTTCAGGATGCAATACTTGCTCCGGCAGTCTATGACCTTGTATCTCTTGTAAGAGATTCATATATTGTCCTTTCTGACGAGGAACTTGATTCGATTTTAAAGCTTTTCTGGAAAATCAATCCCGTATCCCGTGAATTATACAAAAATTATGAACACTTTGAAAGAACTTTCCACCTTCAGACCATTCAGAGAAAGTTAAAAGATGCAGGGAGATTTATTTTTCTGAATCAACTGAAAGGGAAAAAATGGTTCATCCCTTATGTTCAACCTTCTCTCAGATATGTCAGAAGTTCTCTGATAAAACTTGAAATGGAGGGACTGCTTGAAATTCTCGGTCCCTATATACCGGAGCTTCAACTTAGAGGTGAAAATAAATGAAAGCTCTTATACTGGCGGCAGGTTTTGGAACCAGGATGGCTCCCATTACCGATGCCATACCCAAACCGCTGTTGCCGGTGGTCAATGTGCCGGTCATTGAATACAACATAAATTTTCTTAAATATTACGGAGTAAAAGATATTTTCATCAATCTTCATCATAACGGTGAAAAAATTGCAAAAGCTCTCGGTTCAGGGAAAAGATTCGGTGTCAAACTGCATTATCTCAGGGAAAAAGAGATACTTGGTACCGGAGGAGCCATCGGAAGCTTAAAGGGTATTGTTGACCAACCTTTTGTTGTCATTAATTCAGATACCATATTTGATTTTGATTTTGAAGAGATGATAAACAGTCATTTCTGTTCCGGCAAAAAAGTTACGCTGGGGATGATACCTTCCAACCCTAAAGATTCAAGATCTGTTGTCACCGTTGATGAAAACAGCAGAGTGGTAAGAATGCTCGACTCTTCCATTTACAGAACGATCCCTGAAGGAAACTGTATATTTACAGGAGTTCACATTATTGATCCTTCTGTTCTTGAATATATTCCGGATGATGTCTTTGTGTCAATAACGAACTATGTATATCAAAGGATGGTTGAGGGTGGAGATCATATTAACGGATACATCATAGATGGCAAATGGTGGGACATGGGGAACCCTGATGATTACATTGCCTGTAATTTTGAATTACTGAAACTACTTCCTTTCAAATATTTTAATCCTTATGAAAAGTATAAACTTAAACCGGACATCATTGAAAGCAGCAGTCTGGTGGTTATGGGGTCTCAAGTTAAAATGCACGCCATTCCGTTAAATCCGCCACTCATTCTTGGAAACAGTGCAGATCTTGAAAACATAGACCAGGCGGGACCCAATTTAATAGTTGGAGATAAAGTGAAACTGCAGAATAAAGTTGATTCAGCTAATGCCATATACTTGAACAGATCTGACGGCAGCAGAGTTCTGCATGGAAAAAACGGTAAGATTTTTTATTGATAAAGATCAGGAGGAGCCATGAGTACAGTAAAAACAAACTCTGAAACAAATTTTGGTGAAATGACTGACAGGCAGCTTCTGAAGATGGTAGTTGACGGAACCTTGTCAAGAAACAAAAATTTTGAGTTCTTTAAAACAAAGCGGGGACAGGAATTATTCAGAAAAGCCAGGATCCTTAAAGGTTTCCTGAAAGATCTTGAAAACGGCGCAACTATTACAGATGAAAGCAAGGATAAAGACAGCATTCTCATAACCATTGAAAACAGCATGGAAAAATATAAAAGAACTGTTTTTATGGATGAATTGATGTATGCGGTATTTAGCGGCAAAATTAGCTGAACAAATAAATTTAAAAAAGGGAGGAAACTGATGGTTGACACTAAAAGAGAAATGTTGGAAAATGTTATCCGTAATGTCGAAAAACAGTACGGAAAAGGCTCAATAATGATCCTTGGAGAAGAAAATGTAGTTGATATCCCTGCCATTTCAAGCGGATCTTTGAGCCTTGACATAGCTATGGGGATCGGTGGTTATCCAAGGGGAAGAATTGTTGAAATTTACGGTCCGGAAGCATCCGGAAAAACAACATTGGCATTACA
>SLGQ01000012.1 GCA_007136595.1 Candidatus Sumerlaeota bacterium
AGTATTCTTCAAGAGTTTCACCTTTCCATGCAAAAACCGGAATACCCATA
This sequence comes from Candidatus Sumerlaeota bacterium, assembly GCA_007136595.1. GTDB lineage: Bacteria > UBP6 > UBA1177 > UBA1177 > UBA1177 > SLGQ01. The sequence continues at coordinate 51 of SLGQ01000012.1, forward strand.
TCTGCAATTGCAGCAGCCGCATGATCCTGAGTTGAAAAAATATTACAGCTTGCCCATCTTACATTTGCACCAAGAGCGGCAAGAGTTTTTATAAGAACCGCTGTCTGCACAGTCATGTGGAGACTACCCATTATCCTTACACCATCAAGCGGCTTTGATTCACCGAATTCTTCAATTAATGACATAAGTCCCGGCATCTCGATTTCAGCAAGCTCAATCTCTTTTCTTCCGTATTCAGCCAGCGAAATGTCTCTGATCTTGTAGTCGTTCATCTTCTCTCTCCAAAACGAATTAACAAAAAACTCAACGGTAATATACCTGCTCATCAAATATAGTCAAATATTCAAAACACTGATAATGGGGTTTATAACTCCCACCTAAATTGCCTTCAACATTTCAACAACTCCGGTGTTCATTTTGGAAAAGCCGAAACACTTTTTTCCGAGATCTTTCAAAGAGGCTCCGAAATGATAAAGGTCTTTATCGTCAATTATCATAAATCGGTCGTGGGATTGATTGAATTCTTTTATTTCAGCAGGAGGAAACTGTTCGTTGAACTTTTTAAGATCAAGTAAGAGCTGTTTTGAAAGGTTTTTTGTCAGTATTTTCAAAGGAACTCCCTTTTTCCGCTTAGAAAATAAGGTGAGAACCGTATCATCAACATAATTGTCTATAAGAACTATAGATTTTTCCGCTGACCGCACAATATCTGAAACCAGTTTGTATGCATCGAAAATCTGACCTTCGAACATTATTCCCTGTTTTGGCTTAACATCATTTGATTCAAGGGCACTGAAAATTTTATTGAATTTTTTGTCAGACTCTTTCTGTTTATATTCAAGAACCCCAATCCTTTTAAGAATATCTTCATTCTTTGCAATAAAATGACGCATAAAAACAAATGCTTTTATAATATCAATACTTATTTTTACAGCCGTTTCACTTTTAAGAACTGTAGCTATCATGGCAACACCGTATTCTGAAAAAACTAAAGGAGTACTTCTTCTCCCACCCCAACTTGAGGTCGCATTTTGCGACTTCAAGTTAATATGCTCTTCTTCGTTAAGTTCGAAACAAAATTCTTCGGGAAACCTCTCTTTATTCCTTCTAACTTGCTCATTCAGCCTTTTTGTCTCAACACCATAAAGCTCCGCCAGATCACTATCCAGCATCACCTGCATTCCCCTGATCGTGAATATCCTGCTTTGAATATCATCAGCCTTTATTATCTCGTTTGACATACCAACCCCGCAATCTATACCTGATTCGATAATAATTATTTGATTTATATAATCAAGAAATTATTTTAGAACACAAAAAAAATACCGTTTTAAATCAGTTATGATATATATGTCCGTTGTTTTCTTTATTTGAGGTGATGCTTGAACATTCCTTATGCTGGAGAATTTGCAGCTTTAGCCACTGCTGTATGCTGGACTATGACTTCGCTTGCTTTTGAATCGGCAGGCAAAAGAGTGGGTTCGCTCCAGGTAAATATAATCAGACTTTTCATGGCTTTTTTCTTTTTGTCATCTTTGAACTATTTTTTTAACGGCTCTTTTCTGCCAATAGGGCTTCCTGCAACTTCATGGACATGGCTCCTTTTGTCGGGAGTTGCCGGTTTTCTGATCGGAGATCTCCTCCTTTTTCAGGCTTTCGTAGTTATCGGAGCAAGAATCTCAATGCTTATCATGACCCTTGTTCCCATAATGACTGCAATGTTAAGCTTTATCATACTTGGAGAAAGTATGGCTGGTACCGCCGTTATCGGAATGATCATAACAATATCTGCCATTATCTATGTCGTTTCAGGAAGAAAAAAGGGCGATGACAGACCTGTCTCAGGCTACGGTGTTGCACTTGCAACAGGCGGTGCTTTCGGACAGGCTCTCGGACTTGTGTTAAGCAAGCTCGGAATGGCGGATTTCAGCCCTGTAACAGCAACTCAGGTAAGAGTCATAGCCGGGATAGTGGGATTTTCAATACTTTTTACAATGCTTAAAAGGTGGCATTTGATAAAAAAATCTCTCGCAGACATTTCTGCAGTGAAAAGGATCGCAACAGGAGCTTTTTTCGGTCCTTTTCTGGGTGTCACCCTTTCTCTTGCAGCGGTTCAATATACTAAAGCGGGAATAGCCGCAACACTTATGGCAATTTCCCCTATTCTTATAATATTTCCAAGTAAAGTTCTCTTTAATGAAAAAATCAGGGGAAGAGATATAGCAGGTGCTGTAATAACGGTTATCGGGGTGGCAATTATTTTTATGAGCTGAATCTCTTGACATCAGTTAACCTTTTGCTATTATCTTGTCAGTTTTTTGAGACAGCTCATTTGAGGCGGTTATGTACAGAAAAATACTTAAATCAAAAATTCACAGAGCAACAGTTACCGGTGCCGATCTTGAATATGAAGGAAGCATCACCATCGACAGAGATCTTATGGAGCTTGCAGACATAAAACCCTTCGAATTTGTTAACATCTGGGATATAACAAACGGTTCAAGATTTGAAACTTATGTCATAGAAGGAGATAAAGGAAGCGGCGATATATGCATTAACGGTGCCGCGGCAAGACTTGTATCAAAAAACGATGTCATAATAATTGCAAGCCACACCTACATTGATGAAAATGCCGCATTCCCCGAACCGAAACTGGTTTTTGTGGATAAAAATAATCAACCTATTGACAAGAGGTCGTAATGAGCAGAGATAACAGAAATTTTTATAGAGCACCTGTTTCAATGAACATACGGCTGAGTGAAAGCGGAGATGATGTGAGCATAAAGTTTGACATTTCCAACCTCAGTGAAGGCGGTGTTTTCGTTAAATCTTCAATACTTTGGGAACCTGAACAAGAGTTCGATCTTGCCTTCACACTTCCGGGACAGGAAAAAGAAATAAAAGCTAAAGGAAAAGTTGCAAGAAGCGACGATCACTATTCAATTTTTGTTCCCGAACAAAATGACTCCAGCATTCCCGGAATGGGAATAAAGTTTATAGAAATATCTGAAGAAGATAAGGCGCTTATCCGTGAATTTCTTGAATCTGTAAACAAAAAAGACTAATCATCGGACATATCCGGTTCACTATCTTTGTCCCTGTATTCTATTACCTTCTTTCCGACAAAAGAAAGGAGTTCTTTTACACCTTCCCTTGTTACTCCGCTGATTTCAAAATATGGTTTATCTGCTGCATATTTTCTCAACTCATCGATCATATCGGTCTGCTCATCTGAATAAATATCCTTTTTATTCAGAACTATTATCTGCTCTTTTTCTGAAAGCTCGCTGTTAAACAGCCTCAACTCTCTGTTTATCATTTCGATATCATCAACCGGAGATTTTCTTGCAGGGTTGATCTCAACCATGTGAATGAGAAATTTCGATCTTTCAACATGCCTTAAAAACCTGTGCCCCAACCCCTGTCCTTCATGTGCGCCTTCTATCAAACCCGGTATATCTGCAATAACATAGGGAATAAAATCTGAACCTTCCACTATCCCGAGATTTGGAACAAGAGTGGTAAAATGGTATTCAGCTATTTTAGGTTTAGCGTTGCTCACAACACTTATGAAAGTTGATTTTCCGACAGAAGGGAAACCAATTATCCCGACATCGGCAAGAAGTTTAAGTTCAAGCCTCACTTTTTTTGATTCCCCTGAAATTCCATCCTGAGAATATCTCGGAGCTTTATTTACACTTGACTTGAATTTTGCATTACCTCTGCCGCCTTTACCACCTTTGGCAGCAACGAATTTCTGTTTTTTTCTGACGATATCCGCCATAAGTTCACCGGTTTCCACATCATATATCAATGTTCCGACAGGCACTCTTATAATGGCATCTTTCCCGCTTCTCCCATATTTGTTGGCTCCCATTCCATTTTCGCCGTTTTCTGCTTTTATAGTTTTCTGGTATCTGACATCATAAAGCGTTGAAACATTGTTATCACCTACAAAAACAATATTTCCGCCTCTCCCTCCGTCACCACCGTCAGGTCCACCTAAAGGGACATATTTTTCTCTTCTGAAACTTACAGCACCGGCTCCACCGTTTCCTGCAACTATCTCAATTATCGCCTGATCAACAAACTTCACTTGACCCTCCTTAGCGGGCAAATAAAAAAAAACTCCCGAATATCGGGAGTTCTATAAATAAGAAAGAAACTCTATTAAGCTTCTACCGGCACCACATGAACTCTTTTTCTGACAGTTCCGTTTTTGCGGAATGATTCGTACTCTATTTTTCCATCACAAAGAGCAAACAGTGTATAATCTCTTCCGGTGCCGACATTTCTGCCGGGATGCCATTTAGTTCCAAGTTGACGGACAATTATATTCCCTGCAAGAACATTTTCTCCACCGAATTTTTTTATTCCGCGTCTTTGACCGATACTGTCCCGTCCGTTTTTGGCACTTCCACCGCTTTTCTTCGTTGCCATAGTTATCTCCTGATATTTAAATTATTTAACTATTTCCAACACCTGAAGTTCAGTGTAAGAAGGTCTGAAACCTCTTTTAACTTTACTGGATTTCCTTCTTCTTTTCTTGAAAACCATAAGTTTTTTACCTTTGAAGTTTCTGACAACTTCCAGTTTAACCGTAACATTTTCAAGGTACGGTCTTCCGACTGAAACATCTTCGCCATCAGCAAAAAGAAGAACATTTTTATTTTCAATCGTTTCGCCTTCTTCTTTGTTTAAATTAAAAACTTTTACTTTCTGTCCGGGAACCACTTTAAGCTGATTTCCACCGAAATCTATCATTGCATACATCACTCTCCTCCAAAACATAAAGAGCCCTCATAATATCGCCGTGCGATTTTACACACCACCTGCAAAGTGTCAAGCTTTTTTTCAATAATATGTTAAATGTCTGTTTTTGCCATGAAGGTGAGGTTCAACATGTTGCTACCCTTCCTGTTTTCCCGGAAAAATCAACGACACTGCAACAAAAACAATAAGTGCCAATGTCATTCCGAATATGTTGGGGTCAAGTCCAAAAGGAAGTTCAGTTTTTACAGCAATGAGTGTCAGCGTTGTTCCGCCACCAAAAAGCATTGCCCAGAATGCTCCGGCAGAACTGCTTTTTTTCCAGTAAAATGCTCCAATTATCGGAACAAGCAATCCTGAAACCATAAAAGCATAAGAATAAAGCATCAACTCAAGAACATTTTCCATTGCACTTGCAAGTATCAGTGCAAAAACACCAAGAACAAGTGTCAGTATCTGGGAAATTCTTAAAAAGCTTTTTTCATTTTTGCTTATAGGGATAAATTTATCAATTATATCTGTTGCAACATTTCCCGAAGATGCCATCAGGCAACTGTCAGCCGTTGACATTATTGCAGAAAAATATGCCGACATCATTATACCCATAAGTCCTACCGGGAGAACTGTTCTTAAAAGAAGCGGCAGACCTTTTTCCGGATCAAGTGCTTCAATTGTCTCGTACCCGAGATAGGCAAACATCCCCTGATCTGCCCCTACTCTTGCAAAAAGCCCAAGCATCACACCCATGAAAGCCATTATAGGCCACTCGAACAATCCTGCAATGAACCATGCTTTCTGGGCAGTTTTTTCATCTCCGCATGAATATATCCGCTGATAAAGTGTCATACCGACAAACCATATCGGAATTATTG
>SLGQ01000102.1 GCA_007136595.1 Candidatus Sumerlaeota bacterium
AGCAAAAAACTAATCTGTATGGTATGTGAGTCTGCATCTTTCTGTATCAACTTCAGCAAATGCACCGAGAAGAAAAGAGATATTCTGATTTCCATGTCCTGCCGGAAAGTTTGCCATGACCGGAATGGAGCTGTCAATCCCCGATATTTCAATTATTTTCTCTGTTTCTATCCTTTTAACAGCAGGAGGTCTATGTTCTTTATAGGAAAAATCCCCGAGGATCAGCGCTTTGATATCTTTGAATTTACCGGCAAGTCTCATTTGGGTTAAAAGCCTGTCAACTCTATAGGGAATTTCACCTATTTCTTCAAGGAAAAGAATGGAGTCTTTGAAATCAGGTTCATACGGAGTGCCTATCATTGAAACAAGTGTCGAGAGATTGCCGCCTTTTACAACACCTTTTGTCTGCCCTGGATTTATTGACTTTATATATTTTCCCGATATTTCAAAAGCACTTTCCTTACCTTGAAGAAGATTGAAAACCTGATTACGGGTATATTTGTCACAACGGGACAATGTTGTGATATTGGGTCCATGTATCGTCACGAAACCGCATTTTTCCACCAAAAAACAATGAATTGCCGTAACATCGCTGAAACCTATGAAAAGTTTGGGGTTATTGACTATGTCGTCAATGTTTTTTTCAAGTATCTCCAGCATCCTTATGGATCCGTATCCCCCTCTTGCCGTCCATAAAGCTTCTATCTTTTCATTCTTGAAAAACTCAAGAAAAAGATTTGCCCTGTCATTGTCATTACCAGCCAAATAATCATATTTTTTAAATATTTCTCTGCTAATGACCGGCTTGAGCTTGTTAAGCTTCAGCTCCGTTATACCTGCGTTGAACAACTGTCTGTCAAAAGGGGAAGATGGGGCGACTATTGCAACCTCACCTCTGAAACTTAGCGGTTTAAATTCAAAATACTTCTTATTCATGATCCTCTCCGGTCAAACACTAAAACAATTTCATTATTAGCAAAAATCATTCTATTTTTCTATTTTTTTTGAATTTCTTTTTAATTGAGTTAAACTGCTCTGCTTTTATGGAGGGATATATGTCCGAAGAAAGAAAAAAAGATGCTCAGCTTGACGACATTAAAGAGATACGGAAACTTGTCATAAGGTCACTTAATTCAGTAAACGGTCTTGAATCAGCTATCAACCAGATTTCAAATAAAGTGAACCGAAAAGATCAGGGAGAAGCAAATAAATTTTATATAAGTTCCATTTTTCTCGGCATCATAATAATCTTGGCATTTTTCTTTTACTTCAGAGCGGAAGTTTCAAGTTACAGCGAAAAATACAACCTGCTTGAACAACATCAGCAGTATCTGAAAAGAGAGATCGAGGAGTTTAAAGAGAAGCTCATCACAATAGAAAACAACAACATCAAAGCATACAACTTATTTCTGACACTTAAAGAAGGTGATCCTGACAAAGCGTTCAAGATGTATTCCGGCTTCAACCTTTCTGCTTTATCGAGGCTTGAAAGGCTTGTGATCGACAGCGAAATGAGTCTGATAAGACAAAAGGCGGCATTGAACAAATTTGATGAAGGGGAAACCCTTTTTAAAAGGAAAAGTTATGCCGCCGCCATTGAAAGTTTTGACGAAAGCCTTGAAATATCAACTACCGGCGAACATATCCCTACTCTTTTTTATCTTAAAGCTTTATCTTACTACAGAATGAAGGACTATAACAAAGCTGCCATCACTTTTGACAGATTTCTGTTTGTAAACACAAGGAACAGTTATGAAAAAGATAAAGCTGAATTGCTTCTCGGGGTCAGCTACGAAAGGATGAGGCAATATGAAAGAGCTAAAAACTTTTATATTCAGATACTTAAAGAAAACAGAAGACACAGATATCACCCGACATTACGGGACAGAATAAAAATATTGGAAAAAAGACTGGAAAAACAGGTGAATTGATAAAGTGACCAATTAAATTTCAAAAATTAAAAACTTTCAATCCATTTTAGTCGTTAAAGAACAGTATGAGGATTTGATACGGAGGATTTTATGAACTTCAAAAAAACAACTTCTTTTTTCTTTTTATTATTTCTTGTGTTTTCGTTTTTTTCCTGTTCATCGGGCAAAGAAGAAGACCATCATGATGATGACAGTGATCCAGATACAGAAATTTCCGATGATCATGGATCAGATCATATTTTCAGCAATATTAAACTGAATCCGACAGGAAATGCCCCTTTGACAGGGATTATTGATCTTGATGCACAAACAAAAGGTGAAGTTGAAGTCACCGTGACCGGGATATACAGAGATGTTCCCGACTTTTCATATACTTTTGAAATAGAAGAAGCAGGAACTTATGAAATTCCCATACTGGGACTTTTTGCAGATGCCGAAAACCTGGTAGAATTTAAATTTTTTGATAACACTGGCGACGAAACAGCTTTCCATTCAGAAATACTTGCAACCGCCCCTCTTCCCTTAGACTTTCCCGATGCTACCGCTGAAGGGTTTTATGAAGGGGATGAATTTATTTTTACAATTTATACCCGGACAGCGTTGGATGAAGACCTTGAAGGAGTTTACGGAGGAGGTCAGATCAGTTATCTTGCCGCATTTTCAGGGATCGCCTATGATAAATATGGAAATGTGCGATGGTATTCCGATTTTCCAGAAGATGATGTTTTTCCGATGGAAATAATAAACGGTGAAATATGGGGATGCGAGTGGCTTGATCCGGGAGATTATATCTTTTCTTACGATTTTATGGGGAACCGCACAAAAAACATTGATCTTTCCCAAACAGGTTTCTTTAACATACACCACGACATATTTAAAACCGGGGAAGGAAACTACCTTCTGACATCTGACAAGATCGGTTCTTTTTTTGTTGAAGATTATATAATCGAGCTAAGCGGGGAAACATTTGAGCTGTTAAGAAAATGGGATCTCAAAGAAACTATGCCGGATGTGCCTGATCTTTTCAGAGATGTTCCTATTTCCAACGATCCCGCCAACATCTACAGTAACGACCCGATTCATGTAAATGCTGTGTGGCATGACAAAACTGATGATTCAATAATCATAACCATGCAAAGAAACGGTATGGCAAAACTGGCTTCAGACGGCACATTGAAATGGTTTCTGTTCCCTCATGTAGTCAAATATATTGATGACGAAAATGGTAATGGAATAAGTGACAGTCTTGAAGAAAAATATGATCTTGAAGATATGAGTACCTGGCTGGGAGATTTCAGAAAGGAAGATGATCCGCTTGCTCTTAACGAAAACTATCTCCATTACAGGATGCCTTTTGCCGGAAAACCTGAGGAAGGGGTTTATCCCTTTGATTTTCATTATGGTCATTTTCTGCTTCAACCGCTTGACAGCTCCGGAAATAAGATCACAGAAGAGAAATATCTTATGGGTTTTAAAGATCATGATGATTTCAGATGGTCTTTCAGACCTCATACACCTGTTATTTTGAAAAACGGTAACATTATCCTTTTTGACAATGGACTTGCCAGAAACTTCGATCCGATGAACCCATCTTTCAGCAGGGTCGCTGAATATGAAATAATTGAAGATGAAAGCGGTTACGGAGGAACGGTCCGCCAAGTATCTGAATATATCATAAGAGAAGATGAGCCTTTGGAAGGGTGGAGCATCGTTGTAAGCGATGTTGATGAACTGCCTGACGGCAACTGGCTTGTCACAAGCGGTTCTCTGGGGTCGGTTTTATTCCCCGATATGTTTTTCATGATGTATGGAAACGGACCTATCGGTGCATACATTGCTGAATATGACCCTGTAGCAGAAAAAGTGATGTTCTCTTTAACTTTAAGGAGACATATCAGCGACGATCATCCGAACTCCCCTTTTTCCGCGTACAGATCTGAAAAGATCAACCTTCTTGACGGCATCGTTCCTGTAAAAAAATGATCACCGGTTCCTGACACATCTTGGAAAACCTACAAAACTCGATTCTTTACCCGATATGAATATTGAAGGTTTTGTAAAATCCAACTGAAACACCTGGTTTTCCGAGTCTGTAACTTCCGATGTTGACCAGTATCTGCCGCAATACTCTCTCCAGACATCATCAAAATAACATCCTCCCGGACCGGGACCGTTAAATTCTCCATCATCTGACTTATTTGAACAAGGATAGTCATCTTCACTTTTCTGTCCTCTGAAAAGACATATTTTATGAAGACAGTCTTCTCTCACACGGCATCTTCCATCAGGCTCAATATCCCTGAATCCTGCAACAAGTGTCCGCAATTCAGTTATTGTGGGGAGTCGCCAGTCATTAAAGTCACTGTGATCCATATTCCGGCAATATTCAGTTGCATTTGAAAATGTCATCAGATTGATCCTGGTAGTGGGATTATCGGGGTCATCAATATACCACATAAGATCGTTTTCGGAACCTGTAACTACAGGATAACCGTTCACGATCTCAATTTCGTAAACATTTACCGCTTCTGAACAACTCATTACAAACAAAGATAGCAGTAAAGCAACCATTGACAGTTTTTTCATTATTTTTCCTCCTTACCCTAGATTACCCCTTCTTATACTTTAATTAAGAAGTTCCGTCAATATTTTAAGAGGGAAAGCTGATGCTTTTCTTTGTGTTCTTTGTGTACTTTGTGGTTTCATCTCTTTTTTAACCACGAAGAGCACGAAGGGCACGAAGTGATACTTTTTATCGCCACAGATCTCGCTCCGCTCGACACAGAAAGCGGCAAAGCCGCAGTGAACGGTGAATGGTGAACAGTGAACAGGAAAATACCTGTCTTAATCTGTGTTCGGAGTCCGAAGGACGGAGTCTGCATGTCGAGTCGTAGCCTTGGCGAAGACTGATGGCTAACTTGTCTTATCTGTGTAGAGGAATGAGTGAAACGAATGACGAAATCTGTGGCTGAATGTCTTAATCTGTGTTCGGAGTCCGAAGGACGGAGTCTGTGGCTTACCGCAGACCCGTGCCTGCCGGGTCGTAGCCTTGGCGGAGACTGGTGTCTGCTACATAACTACTAATTGCAGCGAGCAGGGTCCTGGGCTTCGATGATTCCACCCAGTATTTCAGCATGAGGTAATTTTTCTTTCAACTGATTTATTACTGTAAAATCAGTTATACAATTCTCCCGCACATTCAACCTTTCAAGGTTAACAAGGTTAAGTAATACGGGGAGGGTTTCGTTGGTGAGGTAGTTGCCTGTGATAGTGAAAAATGTTAATTCTGTCAGATTTGCAACTTCTTCCATTGAATCGAGCTCGTTGGTATCGACAGCCAGTGTTTTAAGGTTTGTTAAATTTTCTATCCCTTCAAGAGAAGTTAATTTGTTTGCAGCTACAATGAGGCTTCTCAACTCTGTTAAACTTTCGGCATTTTTCAATGATGCAATATTATTCTTGCTTGCGGTCAAAACTCTCAGCTTCTTCATATCTTTTAAGGGCTCAAGTGATGTGATTCCGCAATCTTGAATATTAAGTTCTTCAAGCCCGGTCAAATCTCTCAGAGAATTTTGATCAAGGTTTTCATTGTTTCTCAAGTTGAGCTTTTTAAGAGATTTGACATGTTTAAGAGGAGAAACATCTGTAATATCATTAGTGGTGATAGACATGTCCTTTAAAGATGGAAACCTTTCCAATCCGTCAAGATATCTTATCCCTCTGTTGCTGCAAAGTAGCTGATCAACATCTTCAACATC
>SLGQ01000310.1 GCA_007136595.1 Candidatus Sumerlaeota bacterium
AATATCTCTACTTAGAGCCCTACACTGTGTGTTTCCTGCTGCTCAGTTTTCAATGACCTCAAAAAAGCGCTCGACAAATATATGGATTCACCCAACCCATGTCAACCTTTTTTTTAGGTTTCATTCATTTTTTTATTTCAGAAGGAATAGGTTTTTTACTTTGATGTTCTTTTTATTAAGGTTTTTTTAGCGGAGACGGAAAATGATAGAAGATAAAAGGTGTCTTTACACCAAGAAGAAAGTTCATGGAAAGAGATTAAACAGAAGAAAAGAAGTTTGAAAAAACTAAGCTGGATCATCCTTTCCGGAAAAGGGTTGAGCTGAAATAAATTAAGAAGGGAATATCATTGTAAACATTGCCTGAGCAACTCCTGTCAAACTTTCTCCGGCAATGAGACCTGCGGCTGCAACAACAAGGAATTTCTCAGCCCATGTTTTACAGTATTTTGTAAGAATGAGACCGATAAAACCACCGAGGAACATTGACATTGAATTATAGGCGGGAATGACAAACGCAAGTCCGATACTTGCAGGACTTGGAACAAGATAAACATATTTGGCAGGTATGATCTTCACAAGAGCAGCAAGGATAATTCCTATGACTCCTGCAATGATCATCGCAGTTACCGCACCCTCGGGCATTGCTTCAAATCCTATCATGAAAACTTCAGCCACAGCTCTCCATGTTGCGACAGCAGGAGCAGGCCATTCATCGGTAAGGAGCATGTTTTTAGGGTCAGGTACCAGAACCAGATAGGCTGCCGAACCGACAAGAGCACCGGCAATTGTCCCGAAATATTGAGCATAACATTGTAATCTTGGAGAAGCTCCTAGAATTTCACCGCATTTAAGGTCATGAAGAAGATCTGCACATTGACTTGCCGCTCCTCCTGTAACATTGGCAGACATAAGGTTGGCGGCAGGACTTGGATCAATGGCACCAAATACCAACTGAGTCACTTTTCCCATTGCCCCAACAGGGGTAACGCCTGTTTCTCCGGAAACTCTTCCTGCAACAACTGCAAGAATAAATGTTAAAAACACACCGAAAGTTGCAGCCCATGCTTGAATTCCGAAAAGGAAAACCTGGAGAACAACAGAAAGTACCAGTACAAAAAGGAGGGCGAACTGAAAAACTTTTTTCGGAACAACATCATCTTCCTGTCCGTAAGTTTCATCACTGTTAACATTTTCTTCAACTTTCTCTTTTCCTCTTTTGGTAAAATCTTTGCCTGTGATCGCGGAAAGTATGGATCTCCAGGAAAAAGCAAAGGAGGTGAGAGAGCTTGTTACCATCATTGCAACACCGGGCCATAGCAGCCATTCAAGAACAGTTGTGTACCACGATGCAGTTGCAGAATTGACTCCGGGAGATGCCCATCCGAGTTCAAGAACTCTGGGAGCAATTATCCCCCATGCAACAATAGCCCCGCCAAGAAGTGAAACACATGCCCTCCATCCGATCAGAGCACCTACACCCACCATCATCATTGATGGCTCAAAAGCAAAAGTCATGTTTTTAAGTGTGATGCCGGTAATTCCCTGAGAGATCAATGCCCCGTCAGGACGGGAAGCCATTTGTCCCGGAACGCCGAGCATCGGCAGTTCTGTAATAGTTCTTGTTATTCTTAAAATTGAAGAGAAAACTGCAGCAGAAAGAAGAACTTTGATCCTTGCGATCGCTTCACTTCCTTTTGCATACATCTCTTTTATTGTTGTAGCTGCGGCAACTCCACCAGGGAACTTAAGCTTGTCAACAATGAGCATCTGTCTTCTCAGTCCTATAGCTACCGTAACCCCCACCATTGCGACGGAAAAAACCCACATACTTAACCAGAACCAAGATAAAGTATGTCCCGTTATCATTGTAAGAGCCGGAACTGCAGAAACAAGACCGGCAGAAGAAATAGCGGCGGCACTTGATGCAATTGTCTGGTTTATGTTGTTTTCAAGCAACCCCCATTCGCGAGTTTTAAAAAGCTTGTTCGAACTCTGCCAGAAAGCATAGCTGATAAGAGCTGCAGTAACTGACATATTAAAACCCCAGCCTATTTTCAGACCGGAATAGATGTTACACAAAGAAAGAACTCCACCAAGTGTCATCCCTGTAAGTACTGCCCTTAAAGTGAATTGGTAAACTTTGACATTAGACTCATCTGCTTTGGAAATCACAACTTCCTCCTGACTATATTATACATTTAGACTTATAGACAATTAAAAAGAACACAATCCTATAACAATCTTACCATAAGGACTATTCCCGGAAAATAAAGTTTTTTAAATAGATAAAAAAAAGTTGAAACTTTTGATATTATGACTACAATGCTCCGGTTGTAATCGTTTTTTGAACACTGGATATCTCCTTGTTCAACAATTATTTGATTGGACTATAAAGCCGTAAGGAGGACTTTATGACAAAAAAACACTATGAGATGACTACCATTCTCAAACCTGAAGGTGGTCCTGATGCCACAAGGCAGTTTGCCGAAAGAGTTGACGGGATCGTCAATGAATTCGGTGGCAAAATTCTGAGTCTCCAATCCTGGGGAGAAAAAAAGCTTGCATACGAGATAAAGAAAAACCTTAAAGGTCACTATCTTTTCTTTAATCTTGTCGCAGACGGAGATCTTATTAAGGAACTTGAAAGGAACTTTAATATCTGGGAAAATGTGTTGAAGTTCATGTCGATCAGAGTTGACGAAAAAGAAGACCTTGATCAACTTATGAGTGAAGCTAGAGGAATTGCATCGTTGTTTGAAAGAAATGAAAAAAAGGAACCAGTTGAAGAAAAAATTGAAAAACCTGCTGAAAAAGAGGAAGAACCGGAAAAACAAGGTGTTGACGATGTGAGAAAATATAACGAAGAACTTCAGAAAACTCTTCGGGTCGAAGATGACAAAGAAGAAGAAGATGTAGAATTATAATAACAGGGGGAACCAATGGCTTTTTATAGAAGAAGAAAAATGTGCAGGTTCTGCATTAATAGTGAGCAGACAATAGATTATAAGAGACCGGAAACACTTATGAACCACATTACTGAAAGGGGTAAAATAATTCCTCGCAGGATCAGTGGAGTTTGTGCCAAACACCAGAGAGAATTAAGCCGGGAGATCAAAAGAGCAAGAACAATTGCGCTCCTTCCTTTTACGGTAACCGGGAAATAAGGGGGACAAAATGAAAATAATATTAGCAAAAGATATCGAAAATTTAGGGTCCGCCGGGGACATCGTGACCGTCAAAAACGGATATGGAAGAAACTATCTTATTCCAAAAGGATTTGCTTTTCCTGCAAATGAAAAGAATGTCAAAGAACTCGAGTTCAGTAAAAGAGTTATCGAGAAAAAGATCAATGCAGAAAGCTTCACGGCAAACCAGACAGCTGAAAAACTTGCTGAATGTGAGATCAGAATAGAGAAAAAAGTGGGAGAAGAAGGGAAACTTTTCGGTTCTGTTACAACCCGTGAAATAGAAGAAGCTTTGAAAGTAAAAGGTTTTGACATTGATCACCGTAATATTCTTGTTGATGGAAGCATAAAGAAAAGTGGTGTTTATGATGTTGAAGTTAAACTTTTCAGAGATATAAAAGGTGTTTTCAAGCTCTGGGTAGTTGCTGAAGACAGCGGGGAAGTTTTTTCAGAAAAACCGTCAGAAGATATTGAGGAAGAGCCGGTATCTGATGAGTCAGTTGAAGAAACTGAAGAAGAAAACGAAGAAGACTTTGGCGAGATCGAAGAGAAAGAATAACAAAACATAGAGGTTCCCTGTGGAAACTCAGTCATTGGCATTGCCCAAAAATCTTGAAGCAGAGACGAGCATACTCGGTTCTTTGCTCATAGATGGAAGACTTTTCAGCATAGTTGAGGGAACCGGGTTACAATCTGAAGATTTCATTGAAGAGAGACACCGGATAATTTTCGGTGCAATAACCTCGATATACAATGAAGGTAGAACCCCGGATGTAATAACAGTTTCAGATAAAATTGCTGTGATAGCGGATCCTGTTAAAACCGGGGGGTTGGATTATCTCTATGATCTTGCATCCAATGCTCCTGTTGTATCGGAATCTCTTATAGTTGAATACTGTGATATAATCATTGAAAAATCATTATACAGGGAATTCATAAGGATATGTTCTGAAAATGTATCTGATGCATATCGTCAGACGGAAGCGTTTGATGAACTGGTTGATAAATCTACGACATCTCTCATAGATCTCGGAAACAGAAGACAGACCGCCACGATTGTTCCGATAAAGGATATAGTTGACGAAGAAATGGTAAAACTGAGGGAAAGAATTGAGCGGGACAATCCTATATCGGGAATTTCCTGCGGTTATAAAGACCTTGATACATTATGCAGCGGGTTTAAACCGGGAGATATGATCGTACTTGCCGGTCGACCGGGTACAGGGAAAACCAGTTTTGCCCTCAATATGGCAGCTAAAATTGCAAATAATAACTGTAATGTCCTTTATTTTTCTCTTGAAATGCCGTCCAGCCAACTGGTAAACAGGGTTATTTCAACAGAATGCGGTGTCAGTGCAAAAAATCTTATGTCAGGAAGGTTTCCCGATAAAGATGAGATAAAGAGGTTGTGGGCAAACATAGATAATGTTACCAAACTTTCCGTTTTTATTGATGATACATCAAAGCTTTCAGTTTCCGATCTGAGATCGAGAGCAAAAAAGCTCAACTCTGAACTTGGCAAGACAATTTCACCTCATACCGGTAAAAAAAATAAACTGGATTGCATTTTTGTTGATTATCTGCAACTTATGCATTCAAGTGTTTACCGTGAGGACAGAGTAAGGCAGGTTGAGGACATTTCAAGAAATATTAAGCTGTTTGCAAAAGATATGGGAATACCGATAATTGCATTGGCGCAGCTGAACAGAAAGGTTGAAGACCGGTCATCAAAAGTTCCGATGCTTAGTGATCTGAAAGATTCCGGTGCAATTGAGCAGGATGCAGACATGGTAATGTTCATTCACCGTGAGGATATGTATAAACCTGATAGCGAAAAGAAAAACATTGCAGAAATATATCTGCAGAAAAACAGACATGGACAGCAGGGGGTTGTGAAACTTAGGTTTGTTCCTCAATATACTCAGTTCTGCGAGATCTCTTTTAACGATGAAGATTATTAAAACTTTTTCAACGACCATTTTTAAGATCAGAGAGTTCATATCCCGGAATAAAGGGAGGTTGTTCCTGCTTGTTATCCTGATGGTAATTCTGAATGTTTACAGGGATTTTCAATTCAAAAAACTCTACTTCAACTTTTCTGATCATTCAAACAGCGAAAGGAGAGTTGAAGAGCAGGGGATCATTAAGTACAGTAACGAAGAAATAATTGAATTTGAAAACATTTATAAAGTTAACGAAACCATTGAAAGAGATGGTTCGGTAATATCTGTAACAGGAGATATTGAAGGAGAAATAGATCCGGTTCTGGCTGTGTTTTTAAAAAACCGGTTTTTTTACTCAAAAATAGATACCGGTGACATCAATTCTTTCTGTGATGAATCACTGAATCCTCTTTATCCTGTTCTTTTGAGAAGACTTAACTACTACATGCCTAAAACCGAGTTGTTTAACAGGCAGAAGTGGACAATATCTTTCTGTAATGGCGGGTTGATCTGTGATTATGATCTG
>SLGQ01000011.1 GCA_007136595.1 Candidatus Sumerlaeota bacterium
TTAAATATATCTATACTTTCTTCAGCCTCTTTTTCGTCTTTTTCTGTTAACGGTAAATTTGAATTATTTTTTTCATTAATTTTTCTCAACACGGCATCAGCATAAAAACTTATTAATTCCTTGTCTTGAGGTCTTTCTTTAATTGCCACATCGTACCATTTTAAAGCATTTTCGAAATCATTGTCCTGATAATATTTAAAGGCTATTGCACCTGCTACACGATCTTTGTGGCGGATTTCTAAAGGTATAGTTTCAAAATAATTCAAAGCTTCTTCCAATGTATCGCATGAAAGAACCATAAGCTGGTTAGCAATAACACTTGATTTATCAATCTCAATAAGTTTTTTAGCAAGTTCCCGAACCTTTTTATTGTCATTTTTTATATGATATCCGAATGCTGCATTTTCCAAAGCATTCTGATCCTCAAGATTATATTTTAATGCTTCAATTAAATAGTTTGCTGCTTCTTTGTCATTTCCAATCCCAAGGTGTGCAACGCCTAAGTTGTTAAAATATTTCCACTTCTTTTCATTACTGTCTAAGTGTGTTTTATTCAATTCCTCAAGCCAGATTCTTGCTTTGTCGTATTCCTTCTGATCAAGCAATTCTTTTGATTTTTTTAGAAATTCTCCGGAAACATCAATATTATCTTTGAGAAAATCTTTTATGTATTTTATGTCATCTTTAATATTGTCTGTGTTTTCAAGAGCTTGCTCTTGGCCGCTTAGAAGTTTAATATCCGATGGACTCATTGCTTCTTTAATTGTTTCATCAAATATTCTGGAAAATCTCTCTATTTCAATTTTAAGATCATCTACATTTCTGTATCCGGCACTCCTAATTTTCATAAAGCGGTCGTCACCGATATTTAGATAAGTGTTGATCTTCTCTTTAAATTCATCATAACTGCTTAAAAATTTAATCCTGAAAGCTTCCCATATTTCTTTTTCAGCAAAAAAGTCTGCAAAATCTTTGTTTTTGCACTCCACACTATATTTTACCAGAGTATGAGCATATATTGATTCAAATTCATTTTCTGGTCTCAGGGGAAGACCGCATTTTTTAAGCACAGATATCATCTTTTCATTCTTTGATATAGATTCCATGGTTTTTTCAAAAGCGAACGCTACGATTTTACTTAAAACAGAAAATCCAATCTTTGTTAAAACCGATGAAGAAAAAATCAATCCTGCCTCCAAACAAGTAAGCCTTTAAGAATTTTATACAAAACAAGAAAGTAATCAACTTATTTAAGAGAAGTGCATTGTTTTAAGAATAACCATTTGCGACCGCTTACTTCATGACAACACTTTCCCAGTATTTCCAGTCGGATCTTGTCATATCTCTTACTATAGAATAAATTGCACCTGCCCAGTAATTTCTGTATCCCATTCCTCTGGGTTTTCCTTTAACATAGGAGTAAAAAATAACATCTCTGTCTGCAACATTAAAGAAAACGACATAATAGTAAGCTTCTGTTTCAACGCGATCCATTTTATCTGCGATAAGCACCATTCCGATGTTATTTTTTGCAGAAGTGTTAAGAGAATATTTTTTCACCATAGCTCTGATTTCACTTGCTTTTAAGGGAACATGTTCTGAGAAATTTCTCATTTTTGCAGTGTCGGCAGTCAGATTTATTTTGGCAACACTGCTAAAATCATAGGCGATTTTCTTTCCTCCGGTCGCTTTTTCAAAATCGTACTTCTTTTTTTCGTTAAAAACCAGCTCATTAATAGCATTAAAATACTTGTCTCTTATTTGAGCCGGATCCATATTTGTTCCTGCACCATGCCCGTGATCTCCAATAAGTCTCACCCTGGAATAATCCACACCGAAAAAGGTAAACCCGGATGCAGTAAAAACCGGTGCCGACAGTTGTTTAGAGCCGTTCATTGATACTGTGCATCTCGCTCTTGACTGTGCAAACAACACAAACGATGCAAGAATGATTGCCACTGCTAATAACTTTTTCAATTTAACCTCCTAATAAAAAGCACTAATCGATAAGACCACAAAAGAGATATATCTTAACGATATTATAGTCAAGTTTTTCTAAAATAAATTTATGTCAGCAGACATCGACATGTCCGGAGTTTTGGACTGTTCTGTTTTCCCATTTGATATGCCTGATAAAGCTGCCCCTTTTAAGTGAAATAAGAAGATCGTTGACTGCTTCAGGAATAACCGGTTCAGATTCAGAGTGTTTCCCTTTGCCTGTGATTATACGAAGTTTTGTTATCCTCCGCATACGCATCTCTTTGACAACCGTTTCAACTTTTCTGACAGCTTCATCTTTTGTCATGCCGTGCAAGTCAATTTCATGGTCGGGATGTCCCGCAGGCATTTGAAACATATCAGCCTGATCCTGTGCCGAAGCACTCTTCTCCCTTTTATGTATTGCAAAATCAATGTCGGAATATTCTTCAAGAAGTTTTTCAAACTCACTTTTTTTGTCAGACATTTTATACCCCTGAAAAATTAATGACCGCACCCTTTAAGCATAATATATGCATGTTCAAATGTTTTCATTATTTCTGTCATATACTCTTTTACTGCTTTAGGGCTTCCCGGAAGTGTATAAACAAGAGTTTCGTCCATTGTTCCGGCTATGGCTCTTGAAAGAAGTGCATTCGGTTTGGTCTCTCCGTATTTGAGCCTTATCATTTCCATGATTCCGGGGATAAGTTTATCACATTCTTCAATTGCAACATCCACTGTTATATCTCTGGGTCCGATACCTGTTCCGCCTGTGGTGAAAACTGCGGCATATTTTTCTTCTTTTGCTTCTGTAAGTCTGTTCCTTAAAAGCTCAGCTTCATCGGGGATTACTATGCTTTCAAGTTGCAGATGGTACTTCTCTTTTTCAAAATATTTTTGAAGGGTTTCTTTTATTTCCGGACCGCTTTTGTCTTCATATTTTCCGGATGAAGCCCTGTCACTGAGAGTAATGATCTTTATTTTAAAAGGCATTTGTATCAAATTGCCGAGATAGCCTTTTTTTATATCTCCGGTTGTTATAACCCGGCAGAAAACACCCTCCGTAAACATGATGTTCGTCCCTGTTTTTTCATAAACCGGACTGTTGTACGGATGAGGCTCTTTCCCGATCATTGTCACTTCAAGAAGAACATCGTTAAACCGGAACCGGTCAAATAAAGCAACTTTTGAAACATCCAGACCGCTGGCAACGATATTGCATCCAAAATCACCGTTTTTGAATTGAGTTCCGTGTTCATTGTTGAACTTGTCAATAGATTCCTGTGCAAGAATGGTTATCTGCCTTGACCAGTTGTCTGCGTGACTGTCCCCCTCAATACCGAGTGGAACAACTTCAGCTTCTTCAACCTCCTGTTTGGCGGTCCCTCTTTCAGAAGAAATGGAGATTGCTTCGATTTTTAACTTCATGGTTATTTTCTCCTGTCAACAAACTTGGTTTTCTTTCTTTTTGTAACAGAGCTTTGTATAAGGTCAATATTTTCAAAAGAGTCAATTATGACAACAGGGGTAACTTTCAAACTTCCTTTAAGTTTTGCTTTTATTTCATCACTTTTGTCCGGCACACCCTTTTTCAAAGAACATCTCACTTCAAGATGGTCGGAAAGGGTGGTGTCACTTGTTGCGATAAGAACATAGTTGTCAACATATTCAAGCTGATCTATGACATTTACTATTGCCTGCGGATAGACAGAAGTTCCTTTTATTTTAAGTTTCTGTTTTTTTCTTCCTGTAACAGGTCCAAGTCTTTTAGATCTTAATCCGCAACCGCAAATACCGTCATCAATGATAAATGAAATATCCCCTGTTTTAAATCTTATGAGAGGCATACCTTCGACATTGAAAGTGGTTGCAACAACTTCTCCTTCCACACCGTCAGGAACCGGATTCCCGTCATCATCAACAATTTCAATGTGTATAAGTTCCGGATGTATATGTCCACCCTTTGAAAGAGAACACTCGCAAAATGAAGTTGCAAGCTCTGTGATCCCGTATGTTGATATTATTTCAGAATTATATTTTTCTTTCAACCTCTGTCCGATAGCATTCAAAGAGAGATCCCTTTCTTTTACAGGTTCTCCTATGCAGATAAGTTTTTTTACCGTGCTTAACGACTTCCTGAAACCTTCTTCTCCAGCTATTTCATAAACCTTGTCCAGATATGTAGGAACCCCCACTATCGCTGTGGGTTTTGTTACTTCAGCCATTTTCAAAAGAAGCTCAGGTGATCTCGGTCCAACTCTGACACTTGCCGCTCCTATCGAATTCAAGCCGACATAGTAAGCCAGCCCTGCAATGAAACATTTATCAATTGTAACTGCTATAAGAACCGTATCTTCCTTTGTTATTCCAGCATGATGAAAAGCAAGCCTTTCGTTAAGAGCAAGCCTTTCAAGATCTTTTGCCGTATATTTAAGCATTACCGGATTTCCTGTAGATCCGCTTGTTGTTGCTATCTCAATAACTGCTTTGTCATCTACACAAAGGAACATCTCACTTTGCTCTGCGATATGATCTTTAGTGGTAAAAGGGAGTTTTGCTATATCCTGCACCGTTTTTATTTCCGAGATATCCATTCCTCCAAAATGAGACCTGTAGAACGGAGATCTTTCCATACAGTAAGAAAGAGTGTCCCTCAAATTTTTTTCTATCACTTTTTCAACCATTTCAACCTCTTAAAAATTAAGCCCGTCTTTTCTGAATCTTATGTCATCGGCTTTAAAAGTTCCCTCATCCCTGGATCTTTTTACTTTTTTAAATTCGTCACTTTCCATAAAAGGGTCTTTTTCTATTGTCAAAGTTTCTGTTGTCAGCTCTCTGTCCTTCTCCATTCCGGGGAATTGTGAAAAAACATTATCAAGCTCATAAGCAACGAACTCGCCGAATTGCCAGGGAGAAGTTGAAACATAAACTATCCTTTTGGTGTTATTGAAAACGATGGAGTGATGTGCAAGATACTGATTAATTGCATATTCGCTGCCGGGTTCGACCGGTTTCCCTCCTAAGCCTCTTGTGTCGCGAAGTATCTCAACCATGATTTTTTCATCAAGCACTTCTTTTTCAAGGATCAGCTCTTTTACCCTTTCAAGTCTTCCTTTTGAATATTTAACTGACTGAGTTTCCGGTTTTTTCTCGCTCCCTTTGAGTTTTCCGATAAAATGGTTGGTAAGAGCTGCAAAATCACCTTCGGGATAGTATATCTCTGTAGTGTCCGTAGTCTTTTCTATTATAGCACTCCTGCCGTCAGATGCCGAACTTATAAAAAATATCTGGTTTACAAAAAGATTTCTCGAAGCAATAATACGGTATGCCGATTCTATATCATGGGCATATTGAAGAACTTCCCTTGAAACAAGAGAGACAGGTGTTGCCGTTGTTGAGGGAACACCGCTTTCCGCAGCATTTATGACTATACTGAGCCCTTCTATGTTCATGCCCGAAACAACCCCCATCATCCCGCCCCATGTAACTTTCATGAAAGGGATACCGCTTTGAGGATTTACAAAAGAGATGATTTTCTCTTCAGCAAAACGGTCTCCGATATAAAAATCAAAGTTCCTCGCTGTTATAAGATCCCCGTTTAAACTCATCCCCTCTTTTACTGAAAAAGCTGTGCATCCGACAAGATTCATATTTTCAAGCATGTGTCCTATGTCATGTGCCGCATGATAGTTTAGTATTCTAAGATACGGAGATCCGAGATTTTCGTTAACACCCTCCATCTGCTTTGAAACGCCGTATATTTCAAGAAGAAATTCTTCAGGTATGTGTCTATGTATGGAACGGTTGAACATATAAATGAAATTCTGGAGAAAAAACCGGTAAAAACTGTTTGGAACCATCCGGTTTATCATGCCTACAAAAATATCTTCCTGTCTTATTATCAGGTCCCTGCTCAGTTTTCCTGCATAAACTCCCCTTTCAATTGGAGATCCTTCCACAAACATTTCATAAAGACCGCTCTCTGATCTTCTGAAACGATTGTTTTCCACACCATAAAGAGAGCCTTCGATCTGCAAAACTTCTCCGGCAGGAAGGTCGCTTTCCGGAACCATCCCTCTGCCGAAAGAATTACCCGAATAAACCATGAGAGAGAACAAAAAAACCAGTAAAAGAGGAAAGGTAAGAGCTGCAAAAAGAAGTATCCTTTTAAATATTTTCATATTTTTTCTCTAATCTTATCTATCAGATACTCAAATCCCAGTATAGAGCCGCAAGTCAGAACTGCGCCTATTGTAACTCCCAGTATTCCGTGAAGTATTATGTTCTGTCCGCTTAAATAAAGATTTTTTATTCTTGTTTTAGGAGAAATGAACGATTTATGCGGTTCATTACAGTCTCTTAATGCACCATATAAAGCCCCGTTCCTTGCACCCACATAATCTCTGAACGAAAGCGGAGTTGAAGAATATACTTTTTCTATTGAACCTTTCAGTTCAGGGAATTTTTTAGATATTTCTTCTATCAGGATCTCTTCCCTTTCTTGTTTGAATTCAAGGTATTCACTACCTCTTTTCAGATAACGGGTGTCCTTCCATCTTTCAACTTCTTTAAAATCCATGTAGGAAAGAGCGATCGCTGAGTCAGCATAATCATCGCTTTTAGAGATTGCAGGAGTAAGAAACATATAAGATCTTTTTCTTTCAGATTCCCAACTGTCAACATCAGCATAGTGGTAATAGTTTGAACCCCTGTATTTAAAACTGTTTTCTTTCAATGTAAGGTACAACCCGAAAATGCCCATGGTATCTTCAAGAGAGTATATTTTCTCAGTATAAGTGGAATTAAAAGATCCCTCTTCCATTATGTCAAGCATGTTTGCAGGATGCATAGTTGAAATATATCTTTTTCCATAGACCTTTTCACCATTTTCAAGTTCAATATGCTTCATTTCCCTTTTTTCGGAAACTATTTTTACAACTTTTGAGCCTGCTTTTATTTCACATCCGTATTTACCGATGTTTTCTATGAGAGCATCTGCTATCTGCGACCCCCCGTCAACCAGTCTCCATGAACTCTGAATAAAATTATCGTTGATAAGGGCATGGACATGTATCGGAGTTTTAGATGGAACACCCGCATAAAGAGGATTGTTACCGGCAAGAACATTCTGCAAAGTGATATCCTGAGTAAAACCTTCTATCACTTTCTTTGCATTTTCCTGATAAAAAAACTCTTCAGGTATCTCGGTTCCCCTTATAGAAAGATTATAAAGGGGAAAAGCTTTTATCGTATTTTTAATATATTCAATATATTTAGCTATATTTTCACGCTCCCGGGGGAAGAATGAACTTAACTGCTCAACGAAGTTATCATATCCCATTGCAAGAGGATATTCTTTTATTCCATCTTTAAAACTGATCTTATCAAAGGCATTTTCATCCAGTTTTCTGATTTTAAGACTGTCCATTATATCAAGGTATTTGAAATAATTATAAAGGTTTTGACCGTTTTCAAGCCCGCCTACATAGTGGACACCGGTATCAAATATTCTTCCGTCCCTGTTAAAGGTCTGCAATGAACCTCCAGGCTTGAAATGCTGTTCAACGATACAAACCTTTTCACCTTCCTTTGAAAGTATGGAAGCACATATAAGCCCGCTTAACCCCGATCCTATTATTACTGTATCATACATTCCGATTTTCCTTCTTTGTCAGTTTATAGGTTCTGTTGGATGTTGAATCCTGAGATTTCAGGACTGCAATATCCAGCCCCGACTCAAATGAAAATCTTTCAAGTTCACTTTTTGAAATGAATGAAAGTTCGCCACCTTTTGTCCGGTTAAAACCCAGTCCTGTAGAATATTTTTCAGTTTTTGAAGTATTTTTGTGTTTTTCAGTATCGCTTGAATCACCGTCCCTTATGATAACAAATCCATTGTCATTTAAACTGCCGGCACACTTTGTAATTAAGTTCTTCTGGCTTTCAATATCAAGGTAGTGAAGGACATCGTTCAATATAAAAACATCAGCTTTTTCAAAATCAATTTCTGCAAGGTCCGCTGTTATAAAATTTGTCCTCTCATTTTTAAGAAAACAGTTCTCAGCTACAGAAATTTTGGATCTGTCATAGTCTATGGCTTTAATTTCTCTTTCTTTAGAAGTGAGAGAAAGCATGTAAGTTAAAAACCCCATTCCGCATCCCAAGTCATATATTTTACATCTGCGGGGTATTATTTCGTCGAAAAATCTGTAGTGATCTTCAAGTTTAGTTTTTATTCTTGCATACCACTCGATATCCGGACCTTTGTAAATAAAATTTTTCATCAGCCTGTCCTTATAAAAATCGACCGTTCCAAGCTCTTCATATATTCTGTTTCTTTCCTCTTTATACATTCTTGATATGTTTTTACATTTTTCCTGATAGGTTTCACCGTATTCTTTTGAGCCGTACTCTATTCTTTTGAGGACATTATAGGAAAGAGTGCTGGTTCTTACCGAAAACTCCCCTTTTTTAATACAGTGACCTGTGCCGTGAAGTACGATCGGGACAATATCGAGTTTTAACATTTCAGCAAGGAAAAACGCCCCTTTATGAAATCTTCTGAGATTTCCGTCTTCACTTCTTGTCCCTTCAGGAAAAACGACTATTGAATAGCCTTCATCAATTGCCTGCTGAAGTTTGGGAGCCATTTTTTCATACCCTTCCGTAACAGTAAAAAAATCGGCAAATCTTACAAGTCTTCCGAAAACAGGACTGTTGTTTACCCAGTCTTTTGTAACCATTACGATTTTAGTTTTCATATAAAGCATCATGAGTATGTCAAGAAAGGACTCGTGGTTCACAATTATGACAGAGGGTTTCTTGAAATCTTCATTAAAAGGGTTCTTCATTTTCAATGAAACATGAGGCGCAAAAATAATTACTGAACCTGCCGCATATCTTATCATTGTATGGTAAAGATATTTTCTCTGCTTTCTGGCAAAGTTAAAAGGAACGGTTGTAAATATTGCAAACCCGATCGAAGATATTATAAGACTGGCAAGGACAAAGCCGGTATAGGCAAGAAAAGTATATACAAAAACAATAAAAGTATGAGGCGGCGCCTTTTTTTTCTTTTGATTTATCATCATCCAGTCAAAAATGGCAGGAGCTAAAACAAGTGCATTTACAAGAGACGATAACATTCCGGCAACTGCTATGAAAGCGATCGATCTTATTGCCGGATGAACCGCAAAAAAGAGCACTCCCACACCTGTTACTGTTGTGATGCAGGAGAGGATTATAGAGCTTCTGTATGAATTGAAGCAGGTTTTCGTGCCGTAAGTATATTCCTGCATTTTTGCCCGCATTATGAAAACTACATAGTCTATACCCAGCCCGAAAATGAATGTTACGATTATTACATTGACTATGTTGAACTTAATGCCGGCAACACCCATTATTCCAAGTGTCCATATCCAAGATATCACAACAGGAATAATAGCTGCAATTCCCATTTCAATTCTGCCTGTAAGAAATATGAGAATGAAAAGAACTGCAAAAAATGAATAGATGAGCAGTTTTTGAAAATCAAACCTTAAATTATCAATGAAACTGCTTATCAGATAGCCTCTGTCAAATACGGTAACTCCCTCTATCCCTTTAAAAGCTTCATAAAGACCGGAAGAGTCATCCCCCCCGACTTTAACAAGAGATGCTGTCATAAACCCATCTTCGTCATGAACATACCAGTCTTTGAACATATCTTCTGCAAACTGTATTAACTGTTCCGGTTCAACAGGCTGAAAGTTTTTGTCTATCAACTCAAAGAAGTTTTTGAAAGTTTCTTCTTTAAATCCATATTTTTCCCCACTTTCGATGAGCATTCTTTTTATTTCTTCTTTTGTTTCTTCATCCCAGAAACTGTGCCATTTCAATATTTTTTCATATTGATATTTTTTAGAATATACCAACCCTGAAATATCAGTTACCGCATCAATTTGACCTGTTTTAACAAGTCTTTTAATTTCTGAGGCAACCCTTTCCCTTTTATTTATAGCTTGATCAAAGGAATCTGCGCTAAATATCAGGTAAACCGTTTTGCCGCTTACATTGTTTATTTCATCAATATTGTTCATAGCTTTCTCAAGCTGTGGCGACACGAAGTTTATTTTGTCAAGATCGTCTTCAAAACCGGTTCTGTTTGAAAAATATAAAGCAGTAACAGTTATTAATATAATTACAGGGAGAGCAAACCGATATTTCAAAAAAGGTTTAGAATCCGTTCCCGCACAATCTTTTTCTTTTATATTTACATTTGGATACCGTTTTTTAACAAAAAATATCAAATGAGGAAGAACGGTGAGAGAAAAAAGTGCAGATGCGAATATGCTTACAGATCCAAGTAACCCGAGATCGTTAAGTATCGGAGAATCAAGGAACATCAGACAGGAAAACGCAGCGATAGTTGTAATGGAGCTTATGACCATAGGGAGAGAAACATCCTTAACTGCTTTTTCAACAGTTTCACTTTTAAGTGAATGAGATATTATGTGTATGGAGTAATCAACTGTAATTCCAAGAAGAACAGAGGTAACCCCGAGCGATATTGCTGAAATTGTACCTCTGAAAAAATATGCGGCGGCAACGGCACAAAGGCCTCCGAAAAATGCCGGAGAAAAAATGAGTGGAACTACGATCAGCTTCCTGAAATAAAAGAACAAAATGAAAAAAACAAGAAAAAGTGCCAGCATTGAAGAAAAGATCACATCAGCTTTTATCCTTGCGGCACTTCCAACTGCAATGGGTAACCCGCCATAATATTCGCCGTAAACTTCATTGTTGAATTGAGTGTTCAGATCATTGATAACATTGTCCATTCTTCTAACTAAAGCAGTGTTGTCCGCCGATTCATTTGCAGAACCTCCCGGTTCAATGAAAAATATCAGGTTTGCTCTGTCAGATGTAAAAATATGTCCATTGATCACTTCAAAATTTTCATCAGGATTAAGAGAATTGAGTTTTTCAAGTGCTCTGAATGTAAGACCAAAGGGATCTTTTCTTATGTAAGATGCTGATATCATTCCGGCAGGAGAAACGATGTTCCTGTAAAGCCTTCCCACCATTTCTTCAATTTTTTGAGGGTCGGACATTTCCTCTAAATATTTATAATCTTCATCTTCCAGATAAACAGGGAGAAACTTGTAAAAATGGTCATAAATAGTTGATTCATCAACTTTCATTTTATCGGATGAAAAAGACTTTATAAGATCCGATTCTTCCGATTCTTTCATTTTTCGAATGAATTCTTCAGCATAAGATGCCAGCTTCAGGTGGTCGCAACCCTCATCACAGTCAGAAAATGACACTTTGAAAACTATTCTGTCAAGAAGCCTGAATTTATCAAGGACATTTATATATTTATCGTACTCGTTGCCTGAAGATATAACTTTAGTAATGTCTTCTTCAAAGCTTATCCTTGCTCCAAAGATCGAAAGTATGACAACAGATAAAGCAATTAATAAAAGAAAAACAGCTCTGTTTTTTGATGATTTAATGAAAAATGAACTGAATAGCGAAACCATGACCCCCCTTTAGTAGCCCCTTTTTTTCCTTTTCATCGCAACAAAGTAATATGTGGTGCAAAAAAATATAACAAAAAGGAAAGTTCCAAGTGCAAAAGCACCGATTGCATACTGAATAAAATTGAGATATATGCTTTCCAGTGTAATTTCCTCAAAAATAAGTGACTGAGGATTGTTGAAAAACACTCCTCCAATAAGGTAACTTATAAAAATAATAAAAGGGATCAATGGGGGAAGAGAAATATGTGCAGAAAGAACAACAAGAGCTTTATTCAGTTTCAGAAGATGGCTGACAGCGAGAGCGATAAGTATCTGAAACCCCCAAAAAGGTGTCACCCCCATAAAAACTCCGAAACCGACAGATGCCGCAACTATGTGGAGAGGATCTTTTGTCCCCAGAATATCGTCCTTGATTTCTTTGAAACTTTTTTTTCTCAGATCTCTAAAATATATCAAAGGACGGAATATTGTAAAAGCGAGGAAAACCAGCACTGTGTTTAAAATGCTTACTCTAGTAAAATCTCTTACAGGTCTGAAGTGGGTAACTCTTGTTTCTTCCGGAAAATAAACTACAGAAACGGGAACAGAAGTTACATTTATGCCACGCCATGCAGCTCTCACGATAACTTCTATCTCAAACTCGAATTTATTGGTAAAAAACTTCATCCCTTGAAGTTTTTCAACAGGATAAAGCCTGTACCCTGATTGAGTGTCGGGGAGATCTATTCCTGTTTCAACTTTGTACCAGAAATTGGAAAATTTATGCCCGAAACTACTCTTACCTGGAACAGATGACTGTTCCATATTTCTTGCACCAACTATAAGAGAATCAGGCTCTTTCTCGATCTTTTCAAGAAAAGCGGGCAGTTCTTCAGGATTGTGCTGACCATCTGAATCGATCGTTATAACATATCTGTAACCCAGTTCCAAAGCCTTTTTAAAACCGGTGCGGAGAGCAACGCCCTTCCCTTTGTTCAATTTGTGCTTTACAACTGTTATGTTGCTGTATCTGCTTAATATTTCTTCTGTTCTGTCTGTTGCCCCGTCGTTTACAACTATTATTCTGTCAGTATATTTCAAAACACTTTCTATTACATCTGATAAAGTGTTCTGATTATTGTATGTCGGTATTAATACCGAACAGTTGAGTTCTTTGAATTTCTGAGTCCACATATTGCCAAACAAAAAAAATCAACGGAGTTTATTGGATAAAGGGCGATATGTCAAATTCAAAAACAAGAAAAGCCGGCTGACCCACCTCAACCGGCTTAAATAACTCCCTCAGATACAAGGCACCTTGTATATCGGATAAATATATCAAGGTCATATCTCCTAAAGAGATATTAATAAGACTTGAAGGTTAAACAGAAGGTTACAAAAAAAGATCACTTAATTAAGCTGAACTCAAAACCACCGAATATCATTGGAGCAAATTTTCCCTCTGCAAATGCGGCATCCTTCATTATGCTGTAGTTTAATCCTCCGCCCGCTGTAATTGACATCCATGAAAGCATGTGGTAGTTAAGACCTGCTTTAAATCCTAGAGAATAGTTGTCGAAGTCTCCTTTTTCAGAAAAATCCCAGATTTTTTCATAACCGAGAGCTGCATTTAAAGATATGTCCCAGAACCTGTAAAAACCGCCAACGAACATATTCACTCCTAATGGTCTGGCAAGAGAACCGCTGAAATCAGTGCCTATGGAAAGGGATGAGTACAGATTCCAGTAGCTTAGCTTGAGCCCTGCATTTATCATCGGAAGATAGTTTTCCCCCCCCTGACTGTAAAGAATTATGTCAATAGGGAACATGGCTGTTTCTTCTTTTTTCAGCAATTTATAGTTTTCAGTTTCTGTTACATCAGAAGAAGCGCTTTTCTTTTGATGATCTATTTTGCTCAGATCGGGAGTTGTGCCATAATAATTTCCCCATCGGGGGTCGTTTTCTTTTTCATTGACAACATTTACTTCAACCAGTTTTCTGTCAACATCTTCCATGATAACGGGTTCAGATTCAATTTCTGAGAGATCAACCTCTTCTTCGTTAACAGAAGCAAGTTCTTTATTGTTTTCAATATTTACTGTTTCTGCCTCATCATTTCTGTCATCATCAGGAAGTTCCCGCTCAGGCTCTTTTTCAGGTTTTTCAATAATTGCCCCGAAAATGGTTTTTTCCCAGTTAACGGCATTTTCTCCCGCCTCAATTGAAACTGTTCCTGTAAAAGGATGGTTGGTTTTTCCTGCTAAAGGTAAGTATAGCAATAACAATGATAAAATGAAAAAGAATTTCATGTTACCGGTACCGGCTTGAAAGAGTAGTGGGTAACTTTTATTTCACCTTCAACTGATTCAAGTAAAATTTCCTGAAAATGTATGAAGTTTCCATATTTGGCTGTAACTATTATCTTTCTTTTTCCATAACCTGAAGAGTTGACAACAAAAGGGATGGTGTTCTCGCCCTTTTCAAGTGTTCCTTTCCAGTTATGTTCCCGGAGATTTTTTATGATTTCATTGTCTGTGTGGAAAGTTAACCCTTCTTCAAGTTTGATTGAAAAATCAACTTCCTCAAATTTTTCAAGGGCATTGTAGGATAATGTCACTGTAACAGGTTTTCCTTCCGGAACTGAAGAGGTGTGTACGATCCTTTTTTCCATCGTATCGGTTTCAGACCCGGGTTTCGACAATGATAGCGAAAAAACAATAAGAAAGACAGCGGCTGCGGCTAAAACAGTTTTTATAATAAACTTTGATCTGTCATTTTTTTCTTTTAATTTAGAAGCTTCAACCAGTTTGAGATGGATCTCTTTTCTAAGCTGATCAGTTACAAGATCTTTTTCAGCACTCTTTTCTTTTAGAAAATCTGAATAAATATCAACAGCTTTTCTCTCAGACATCTCTACCCCCGTCCCCAACCATAGAATAAGACTTGCCAGGCTGTCTGAAAGTTACAAAATTATTCAAAATATTTTCTGTGCTCCTCTATTAATTCAGTAAGTTTCGCCCTTGCACGGTGCAATCTCACTTTTAAAACATTTTTATCGATGCCGGTTAACTCCGATACTTCGTCATGCTCCATTTCCTGAAGATCGACCAGCGTTATTACCTCCATGAAAGGAACCGGAAGTGTTGATATAAGTTTTCTCATTAAAGCTGTCCGGTCTTCTTTTATAAGTTCCAACTCGGAAGAATCAACGACAGAAGGCTCAAAACCTTCAATATCGTCAATATTGATACCGCCCCACCTTTTTTCTGTTTTAATATGATCAAAATAAGCATTTCTTATGATGCGCCACAACCAGGTGGAAAAAGATGATCTTCTGTTGAATTTCGTGATATTTAAATAAGCTTTTATGATTGCATCCTGATATATGTCTTCTGCAACCGGTCTGTTGCCGCCGCTAATTGTCAGAGCAAATGCAAAGAGTTTGTTTTCTTCAAGACGGATAAGTTTTTCAAAAGACTCAATGTCACCCTTAACTGCTTTGTTTACAAGCTTTTTTTCTTCCAGTGACACCATTTTTCCTCAATTGGAAAACATATCTTCTCCGATATGTTTTTCTATAAGTTCAACAGTTTTTTTCTTGATGTCACGGAGATACCATTTTTTATACTCAAATGGAATAAAAGAGCTTTTTACACCGTTGATAACAAGGTCAAGAATGTTCTGAGGAGAAAGATCAAAAGTTTTATAGACTGTATAGTACTCATCTGTCATTGTTGTGTCAGTGATCAATCTGTTGTCTGTATTGAGTGTCACTCTTATACCGAGATCAAGATAAAATTTTACCGGATGTTCTTCCATTGTTTTAACAGCACCGGTTTGAACATTGCTGGAGGGACAAAGTTCCAGAGGAATTCTGTGGTCTGTAACATAGTTAAGAAGATCACCGTCTTCTATGAGCCTTACTCCGTGACCTACCCTGTGTGCTCCGCAATAATGAAGAGCCTGATGAATGCTGTCGGGACCATAAGCTTCACCGGCGTGAATTGTTACATTTACATTATTTGAAAGTATTAGACTGAAAGCTTGAAGATGATCTTTTGCCGGATAATTATACTCAGCACCCGCAAGATCAAAGGCAACAACACCTCTGTTTTTATATGCAACGGCAAGTTCCGCCATCCTCATGCTCACTTCAGTAGAGATATTTCTTATGCCGCATATTATTACACCGCTATTTATTCCGAAATCTTTCTGGGCATCTTTCAGTCCCTCAACAACAGATTCAACAATAACGGTAGCAGAAAGTCCTTTCTGAGTGTGAAGAACCGGTGAGTATCTAACTTCAATGTATCCGACATTTTCCAAAGCACAATCCTGTGCCAGTTCATAGGCGGCTCGATATAAACTTTCTCTTGTCTGCAAAACTTTTAAAGTAATATCAAAACCTTTAAGGTAATCATCAAGTGATTTGTGGATTTTTCCAGGACCGATCAGTTTTTTCAACTCTTCAATGTTGTCAACTCCCAGATCAACCTTATCTTTTTTTGCAAGATCAAGAATGGTTTCAAGTCTAAGAGATCCGTCCAGATGGACATGAAGATCAGTTTTTGGCAACTGTTTAAAAAATTCTCTTGTAAAAACTTTCATCTTTTTTTTATTTTTCAAGGTTTTTCTCCACAGGAATCATGGTTATTCAAGAGTCCGGCACTCGACAGTTTCCATTTCTCTCATCATGGTAAAACCTTCCACTCTGAGATCCTCACCGACCCGGATGTTATTGGTATAAATAATAACTTTGCCTCTGTGAGAATATGGTTCTTCAACATAACACACTTCTTTCATTTCATCATTTTCCAAAGTTACAAGAGACTTGTATATTTTGTCATTATTAAGAAAATAAGTTTCAGCTCTGCTGATGGATGAGCCTTCCAGTTGAAGAACAAAATAGATATACCTTCCATCATCTTCGATGGAATCATTAGCAAAAATAACCTGAATTAACGGAACTTCATGTCCTGATGTTATCCGCATGTGTTTTCTGAGTGCCCACACTCTGCTGTTTACAGTTATCGGCTCCCCCAGTTCGTTAAGGTATATCAGCGATCCGCTTCCATAGTTTATGGTGTCGCTTGTGGCGTTACCGTCATTGATCACCCCGTAAAAACTGAATCTTACATCCCATGCCCGTTCTGATATTTCATCGTCACTTAATTCAACTATGTCAGGGTATTCCTGATAATATGAATCTCTGTCACTTAAAAAGCTCGGGTTATAATATCTGTCTCCTGTTTCCTGAATACAGGACAGTAAAAAAACAGGAAGCATGAAGGCAAATAAAAGGCTCAACTTTTTCATACTGCTCTCCTCAAAAAGAGTTTTCAAATGTCATTATAGCAGATTTTTTTTTTCATTCAATCTTTTTGTTTTACCGTAACTGTCAGTAGGAGTCGGTTTGTTCCCCGTTTGCTTCTTCGGGGGGATGAATTATGATCTTTATTTTCACAATATGTCTTTCATTGCTTTCAACTACTGTAAATTCATAGTTGTTAAATTTTAAAACGAATCCTTCCGGTGGCACATTCCCCACCTCATTGATTATAAATCCGCCCAGAGAATTGTAGTCGCCATCATCAGGTATCGATATGTCAAGCTCTTCTTCAAGGTCACTTATCGAAATATGGGCATCTACAAGTATTTCATCCTCTTTGATCTTCACAATATAATCATCTTCTTTATCATCTTCATCTCTTATGTCGCCCACCAACTCTTCAATTATGTCTTCAAGAGTTATTATTCCGGCAGTTCCACCAAACTCGTCAACAACAATTGACATGTGAGTACCGCCTGCCTGCATTGTTTTAAGTGTTTCATTTATTTTCTGTGTTTCCGGGACAAAAGATACTGGTTTCCTTATAAGTCCGCTTATGCTTTTTGAGAGATCCATGTCGGGTTTACCGATAAGTTCAACCAGATCTTTGACATAAAGTATCCCGATTATGTCATCAACCGATTCCCCGAAAACAGGAACTCTGCTGTGACCCCACTGTTCAATTTTTTCAAGTGTTTCTTTTATCGTGGTATCACAGTCCAGAAAATGGGTGTCAGTTCTTGGAAGCATGATCTCTTTTACAAGTGTATGTTTGAATTCTATCACACTGGTTAGAAGTTCTCCCTGTTCTACTTCCTCAAAAACACCTTGGTGGTTTCCAAGCTTTATGAGATGTTCTATGTCAGTCTGAGTAAGACCTGTTGTCTGAATTTCTCCACCAACGATCTTTACAACAAATTTTGCAAATTTTGAAAGAATGATGGAAAAGGGGATAAGTATCCACTGGAACATTCTTAGAAAAATAAGTGCCGGAACAACCCATTTCTGGGGATTTACTTTGGCAAAAGTTTTTGGTGTCACTTCGCCGAAGATCAAAACCATAATGGTCATGACACCGACAGCAACAGCATCTGCCAATCCGTTTTGATACCCGCTTAAAAAGTGGTATGCAATTTTACCGGAAAGCAGTGCACCAAGAATATTGACAATATTATTACCGATAAGGATCGATGACAGAACCAGCCCCGGATCTTCATTCCACTTTTTAAGTATCGGTGCAATGAATTTCCATTTTTCAGAAAGTTTTGTGGATTGAGCGGTTGTAAGGGCTGTGAGAGCGGTTTCCGTCCCACTGAAATATGCACTTAGAACTATACATAAGACAACACCGATCAACTCGCTTGTAGGGAACGACTCCAAGATATTCCTCCTGAAAAATTAACAAAAGCTTTAGTATTTTTACAGATTAAACTTGTTTTTACAACAAAATATTGCCAAAGTGCAGGATTTTTTTTGAATTGCCTGATAATTTAATATTTTAGCTGAATTTCTCTGTTTGAATAAAGACATCTTTTTTCAATTTTTATTGATAATTTGCTCTTTATGAACAAAATCTACTTAAGAAAGGGGGATCGTATGCTTTATTTGTTTCTTGCCGTTTTGTGCAGCAGTTCAATAGCACTGATATTGAAATTCAGTGAGTCAAGAAATTTAAACAGAATGGTCGTTACCACTTCAAACTATGTTGTTGCTACAGGTGTCAGTCTCTTTTTTGTTTTAAAAGAGGGGCTTTTTACCAGGGCGCCTTTTTCCCCTTCTTTATTTTTGATGGAAAGTGAAAAAATTGTGACGGGAGGAGTTTTTACAGAAAGCTCCAGCTTTGTATGGGCGGTATTAACGGGGTTTTTTGCCGGCATATTGTATTTTCTAGGGTTAATATACATCCAGAAAAGTATAAGAGAAAATGGTGTCGGTATTACCGGTGCATTTTCAAAGATCGGAATTTTTATCCCGATGCTCCTTTCAATAATTTTCTGGAAAGAAATTCCTTCGACTGTTCAGTGGATCGGGATTTTCTTTGCACTTTTTGCGATAATAATAGCAAGTTACACTCCCGGACTTGAGAAATCGGTGACCAGCTTAAGGGCTTCTTTGATATTGGTTTTTTTTATTGTAGGAATGTCGGAATTTTCAACTAAATTTTTTCAGAACTATGCTGTAATTGACTATAAATCGGTTTTTCTTTTTACGGTTTTCCTGACAGCTTTTTTAATAAGCTCAACGGTCACTTTCAAAAAAAGGGATCCGATCTCAAAACAGGCGGTCATTACCGGGCTTATTGTCGGGATACCGAA
>SLGQ01000251.1 GCA_007136595.1 Candidatus Sumerlaeota bacterium
CGGATCCATAAGGATGCTGGAGATACTTGAAAAAAACATTGACGACATAGTCAATAACCCCAAACTTTTCATAGGTTTCAGCGATGTTACGGCAATTCATTGTTTTTTGGTTGAAAAATGCGGTTTCGTGACGATACATGGACCAAATATCACAACATTGTCCCGTTGCGACAAATACTCTCGCAGTCAAGTGTTTAACCTTCTTCAAGGCAAAGAAAGTGCATTCGATATTTCCGGGAAATACATAAAAAGTGTTGTCCCGGGACAGGCAAAGGGTGTTGTAAAGGGTGGCAATCTTTCGACACTTGTTTCAATGATAGGCACTCCGTATGAACCTGATTTCAAAGACTCCATTCTTTTTCTTGAAGAAATAGGTGAAATCCCCTATAGAGTTGACAGACTCCTGACCCAAATGAGACTTGCCGGTAAATTCAAAGATATCAAAGCACTGATCCTTGGCGATTTTTCCTATAAAGAACATAGACCTCCTGCTGTTAAACGAATTGATGCGAGGAAAATAATCGAACTGTCCGGGATTGACAGCTCAATTCCAGTCATGGCAAACTTTCCGGCAGGACATGGAAATCAAAATATCTCTTTTCTTCTCGGTGCATTTGCTGAAGTTGATACAGAAAGATGCAGACTCACATACCATACAGATTAGTTTTTTGCTCTTAAAACTTGTAATATCTTTCACCCTAATTTATAATCTTTCCAGATTGATTTTCGAGGGAACATGAAGAACCTTTTACCTGACCTTAAACTTCTTGGATATAGTGAGGAAAACAAGACAGGAGCAATAGAAGCTTCAATTCTTTTTGTTGATATTTCCGGTTTTACTTCAATGACCAGAAAACTGATGGGCAAGGGGAAAGAAGGGGCTGAAATTTTGTCCGATATGATGAACAGACTTTTTTCTCCTCTGATAGATTCGGTTTATGATCATGGCGGATTTATAATAAACTTTGCAGGAGATGCTTTTACGGCAGTATTTAAAGAAGATGACGGATTTACTGCAGCTGCGGTTGCATCGGAAATAATTAAATTCTTTCAGGAAAATCCGGTGTTTGAATACTTTGATTACTCTTTCTGCCTTTCAGCTAAAACCGGTATTTCTTCGGGAGTTTTGAAGTGGATGTCTGTTTTAAGTAATGGCCCGGAACATTTCTTCTTTTACGGAGATGCCATTGATGAAGCTGCGGAAGCTGAGCATGCCTGTCAAGCAAATGATATTTCCGTTACAGAACAAGTTTACCGTTCACTCAAAGAGAAAGGTGATTTTGATCTTAAAGAAAAAGGGATATTCCTTAAAAGTCTTTTATATCCTCATGAATCTTCGCCTCTGGTTCCTGATCTTAAACTTGAAACGGTTAAAAAATTCATTCCGCAAATTGTTCTTGATCAGAGCACATCGGGAGAATTCAGAGAAGTGGTTTCTGTTTTCATCTCTTATGAGTTTGGAGAAAATATTGAAGATGTAGGAAGTGTTCTCGGTTTTTTTGCTACGGCGATTCAGAAATACGGCGGCTATATAAGCGGTTTTGATTTTGGAGATAAAGGTGCTACCGTACTTGCTCTTTTCGGTGCCCCTTTAAGTTACGAAGATAATCTTGAAAGAGCTTTAAACTGCATAATTGAAATGAGAAAGAAATCTCCGGTTGAATTCAGAAGCGGTATTACAGAAGGGACAGTTTATGCCGGATTTACAGGAAGTGACAGAAGGGCGGCTTATACCGCTCTTGGAGATAATGTAAATCTCTCTGCCAGACTGATGATGGCAGCGCCGTTCGGTCAAGACTGGACACTGGGGAAAGCTTCATGCAGGGCAAAACTTGAATATGAACTTCAGGATGCCGGAAAATATAAGTTTAAAGGTATTGATGAAGAGATAGAGGTGTTTTCCGTCATTAAAAGAGAGGAAAGAGAAGTCACAGCTTCATACAAAACTGCCATGACAGGCAGAAGCAAGGAGCTGGATGAAGCCATTTCATTTTGCCGAAAGGCTTTTGAAGGATCTTCTTTGCATGTTCATACTATTTATGGTGAAGCGGGTATAGGTAAATCGAGACTTGTCTATGAAGTTATAAAAAAACTGGCTGATGAGTGTGCCGTTTTCAAATTTACGGCGGACACCATTCTTCGTCAGTCAATGAATATGTTCAACAGTTTTTTTCAGAGATTTTTTAATCAAAGTGATACTGTTTCAGATGATGAAAATATTCAGAGCTTTGAAAACAAATGGAATTCTCTTCTTGAAAACATTGACAGCCGGGATGAGTTTGAATCTGCAAAACCATATATTTCAGCACTTGCAGGCATTATAATAAAAGGGAGTGTCTATGAAATACTTGATGCTAAAAGCCGTTATGAAAACACTATTTTTGCAATAGCAGATTTTTTCGGAATACTTGCAGGTTCCCGTAATACGATCATGGTTTTTGATGATCTTCATGCAGTTGACAAAGATTCGCTGGAAGCATTGAAAGCAATGCTTAAAAAGGTTTCAGGTTCCCGTACTTCAGCAATTATTTTAAGCAGATTGAACGATGATGGGACAAAACCCGATTTTTCACTTGGGAACTACAGTTCATCTGATCTGATAATGGACAGGTTAACTTCAAGCGACATTCCTTCTTTTGTGCAGAATGTTTTGGAGGGGGCGAGCAGTAAAGAACTGAACGAATTTGTTTTTAAAAGAAGTGCAGGTAACCCTTTCTTTATAGAGCAACTTCTTCTTTATATGAGGGAAAATAATTATATCAAATCATCTGACGAAGGGTTTAAACTTTCTAAAAGTGATATTGAAGTTCCCGGAGAAGTTAACTCAATACTTGTGAGCCGGCTTGACAGGCTTTCATATAAGCTGAAAGATGTTGTTTTCAGAGCATCGGTTCTCGGGAATGATATTGACCTTAACATACTGAAAGACATAACTCCCGAAAATTCTTTTAGATCAATCCTGAAAGAAGGTTCTGCCCAGCTTATTTGGACAAGTATATCTGAGCTTTTCTATGCTTTCAGACACGCTCTTTTAAGAGATGCCGCATACAACATGCAGCTTAAATCCCGTTTAAGAGATATTCACAGCAGAGTTGCAAAAGCTATGGAGTTAAATTATCCGGGAGAAGAGAGGTTCTTTTCTTCAATTGCTTTTCACTATGACAAATCGGGAGATATTGAAAAAACGGTTCCATATCTTTATAAGGCGGCAGAGTATGCAAAGTCCCAATATCACAATATTGATGCAGAGCAGCTCTATGAAAGGCTGATGGAACTTCTTGATAAAGAAGAAGAAATAATTGAAACAGGACACATATTGGGAAGTGTATATAAAGTTTCCGGAAAATGGGACCGTGCAGAAAAACTTTTCAGAGAGTGTCTTGAAAGGGCAGAAAATCTTGGAAATGAACTCCTTGTAGCTTCGAGTATGAAAGAGCTGGGTTACATGCTTCTTGAAAAAGGTCGTTACGATGAAGCGGAACCGCTTCTTGAAAAAAGTGTAGTTCTTTATAAAAAGCTTAGTGAAGACAAAGGGGAATGCGATGTCGAAGGTTACAGAGGGCTTATTCACTACTACAAAGGTGAACTTGACGATGCCATTGAACATTTTACAAAAAGGTTGAAACTTGCTGAAAAAATAAACGATAAAAATGCGATAGCACTTTCCTACAGGTATCTTGGAGGAGTTTCATACTACAGGAGTGATTATAAAACTGCTCTTAAATACTATCTTAATCAACTTGAAATGTCGCGTGAAGCGGAAAATGTGCTTGATATTGCAGTTGCGGAAAATAATCTAGGTCTTGTTTATTCCCACATGAACGATTTTGATAATGCGGCAATATATTATCAGAATGCTCTTGACACTTACAAAAAAATAGGGATCAGGCAATATATCTGCTACACATCCAATAACCTTGGAGAGCTGAAGTTCTGGCTGGGAGAATATGATGAAGCTAGGGAACTCTTTGAAAACCAGCTTCTCATAGCATCTGAACTCGGGATAAAAAGACATGTTTCAATTGCATACAACTGTCTTGGAAATATTTGCAGAAAAAAAGGCTTTTTCAAGGAGGCACTTGAATATTATGACAAGGCTATAGGCATCGGTGAAGAGTTAAATGTCCAGACGATCTTATGCGAATACTACTATGAAAAAGCCTATCTTTTTTATGAAATGAAGAGGTTTGAAGAAGCACTTGAACTTTCTGAAAAAGCAATGAAAATGAGCATAGAGGTCAACAGGAAGGACTTTGAATTTAAAAGTGAGCTGCTTAAATGGCTTATAATTTCCAAAAATGATGTTGGAAATGCAGTGTTAAAGTTGAAAGAACTGGTGTCAGATTGTACGAAAGATGAAAACATTGCTGATCTTAATTATCATCTTTTTGTTTTGACACAGGAATTGCAATATGCAAACAAAGCTGTTGAACTGTTTGAAACACTTTATTCAATTGCTCCCAAGGCGGCATACAAAGAAAAGATCGAATCTTTAAAGTCAATAAATCCGGACTCCTGATGATCTCTTTTCAGGTTGTTAAAAAATCGGGCAAATCAAGAACAGGTAAGATAACAACAGAAAGAGGTGTCGTTCAAACGCCGGTATTTATGCCGGTCGGTACACAGGGAACAGTGAAAGCGGTTCTTCCTCATCAACTTGAAGAACTTGGGGCTCAGATAATTCTCGGAAACACCTATCATTTGTTGCTTCGTCCGGGGCATGAGCTTATAAAAGATACTTTCGGTTCGCTTCATGAAATGATGAAATGGGAAAAACCCATATTGACTGACAGTGGCGGATTTCAGGTTTTCAGTCTGGGTCCTTTAAGGAAAATAAAAGAGGAAGGTGTATATTTTTCAAGTCATCTAGATGGTTCAAAAAGATTCATATCTCCTGAAATATCGATTGAAATACAGGAAGCTTTGGGAAGTGACATTATGATGGCTTTTGATGAGTGTCCTGCGTTACCATGTACAGCTGAGTATATGATGAAATCAATGGACATGACAACAAGATGGGCAGAGAGATGTCTTAATGCAAGAAAGAGTAATGCTGCACTTTTCGGTATTTTTCAGGGTGGAGTGGATGTTGAATTGCGCAAAAAACATCTCGAAGATATTTCTGCACTTCCATTTGACGGATTTGCAATAGGTGGCTTGAGTGTTGGAGAAAAAAAAGAGGATATGTATAATATTATTGAAAATGTTGCCAACCTTATGCCGGAGGACAAACCGAGGTATTTAATGGGAGTAGGAACACCCAGAGATATTGTGAAAGCGATCCTTGAAGGAATTGATATGTTCGATTGTGTCATGCCGACAAGAAATGCAAGGAACGGACAACTGTTCACATCAAGCGGGATATTGAATATAAAACGGAAAGAGTTTGAGAAAGATACAAGACCGATAGATGAAAACTGCACCTGCTATACTTGCAGGAACTTCAGCAGATCTTATCTCAGACATCTTTACAGAGCAGGTGAATACATTTCCCCGACACTTAACTCCATCCACAATCTTCATTATTATTTGAAACTTGTAAAAAATGCCAGAGTACATATTGAGAATGGGACTATAAATCAATTTTATTCAGAAATTTCAGAGATATATGAAA
>SLGQ01000352.1 GCA_007136595.1 Candidatus Sumerlaeota bacterium
ACGACATTCTGAATTGCCCGTCACCCATATTTCTCATTGCGAGAAGTCCGGAAAAGTACATTGAGTAAAGATTTATTTTCACTTTGTAGAGTGCCGATTCAGTATCGGAAAAAGGGGTGTTTTCAAATTCAGCAACGGATGGTCCCAATTCCCTGCAATCTCTGCAATGGTATGCTGTTCTGCATGAAAAGGTAAGGGTCATAAACAGTAATAGAACGAAGAAGGTCCTGGTCATTTCAGTTGAAACTCTTTTTTGTCTATCGGAACATTTATTTTTCTGTCGTTAAAAAATATTTCAGTAGAATCTCCACCCGTTTCTATCATCTCAAGCTTGACAACGGTATGATCATTCCTGTTTATAACCATCTTTATTTCTTTGAAATACTCTTTCATACCGCTATTCACCGGGATCATATTTACAAAAAGCTTTTTTCCTTTTTCAGTAATATCGAAAGAAAACTTTTCATTTTCAGAAAGTATTGTTCCATTCAGTGAACCGATCATTATTTCGTTCAACTCCTCAAAAACGGAGTTGGAACTCATATCAAATCTTGTCACTTTATCTCCGTCTTTCATGAAAACACTTTTGCCGTCAAGAACTATCCGATAAGAAAAAGGGGTGACATATTCCCATTTTACAAGATTTGTACCGTTGTCTTTTTTCAGGAGAAAAACTCCGCCTGTTTCAACCTTGTCAGAAAGAAAAGATAAATGTTTAATTTGCCTGAAATTACTTTTTATCGTATTTATTTTCTTTGCGTTTTGTGAAATTTCAGCCTGATATTGAAGAACTTTTTCCCTTCCCACCGCTTCTTTAAGCTCTTTATGAGCTTCTTCAGCTTTTTCAACAACCTTTTCGGTTTCGATCTTTTTTTCTACACCATGAACAGAAAAAACAACTACAGTTGCAATAAATATTAAAATCGCTTTCAAATCACTCCTCCGGAAGAAATTTTTCAGGT
Source organism: Candidatus Sumerlaeota bacterium (assembly GCA_007136595.1). Lineage (GTDB taxonomy): Bacteria > UBP6 > UBA1177 > UBA1177 > UBA1177 > SLGQ01. Next base: position 963 of record SLGQ01000352.1, read on the forward strand.
ACTATGAACTCAAATCCTTTCCGCCTTGACTCATTAATAAATGAATCGAGCATTTCTACAGTACCTTTTACAGTATCATGAAAAAGAACAATGTCTCCACCTTTAAGCTTTTTTAAAGTTTTTTCAAGAATTTCATCCCCTTTTTTTATTTTTGTATCGAAAGACCTTACACTCCATCCAACTGCTACACACCCCATCTTCTTAACCGATTTTGCTATCGAAGGATTTGTCACACCAAATGGAGGTCTGAATAAAACCGGTGTCTTACCGGTTATCTGAGAAACAACCTCCCTTGTAGATCTTATTTCATCAACAACTTTTTTGACAGGATAAAAACCGAAAAAAGAAGAATGACTGTATGTGTGTATCCCTATCAAGTGACCTCTGCTATTTATCTCTTCAGTTATCTGAGGGTTGTTAGCAACTTTTTCGCCGATAACAAAAAAGAGGGCTTTAACTTTGTTTTTATCAAGTATGTCGAGTATTTCTATCGTGTTTTCCGGGTGAGGACCGTCATCAAAGGTAAGAAGCAACCCTTTTGGGAAAGCGGGATTACTGCAGACAGAATCAACAAACACTTGGGATGACATTTTAAAAGATCCAAAAGCTGTGATCGCAATAAAAAGGAAAAGAGGAATAACAAGAAAAAGTGGAGAAGAACCGGTTGCGACAATAATTATCGAAATAAGTATCAGAAAGAAAATATACCTGTTAAATTTCAAACTTTCCTCATAAAAATGAAAGCACTTTCCATGTTAAGAAAGCTGTTCCACAAAAGGATGTTTTCAGCTTTCTGTTCCATTATTGTTTCAGCAGCTTTTACTGAAGAGAGAGCACCTGCTGTCATGAATTCTCCGCAATTTTCTTTCGGAGCCACTATCTTTTTCCAATTAAACTTGGATATGATATTTTTTTTCCAGTTATCACAACTGCTGTCGCCGTTAAATGGTGCGAAAAACAGGGTGTTTTCTGGAGTTATATGGTTTTTTTCAATAAATGTTCCCAAATGTTTTTCAACTTTTGACCGGTCAAATGACGGCACAAGTTTCATATCTGCAAGCTCAACGGAAGAATCCCCTTTTTCACCGGAAACAACCATGAAACCCGATCCTTCCCCCGGGTAACAGTTTTCTTTAAAAAGACCCATTCTTTCTGTTATTTTAAGATATTCATCTGTCAATTCGTCTGCTCCGCCTGCAAGTATGTCGCCCTCACTTTTTTCCTTTACCATGAGGAATGATTCAAAAAGGGCACTTTCAAAAGAAATCCCCCTGTGAACAAAGGTTGAGTTATATCCTTTGCATCCGGTTATAATAGAGATCTGTCCACCGATTGAATTGTGTGTTGAATAAATGAAAGGGGCGGGATTGAGATTCTCTTCATTATACTGGATTATGGAACTTATGAATTTGACAGTATCTCCAAGGCAACCGAGCCCTGTGCCTGTAACTATCGCAGATGGAGTTGATATCCCGCACTTTTGAAGGGCTGTCATTCCGCTGTAAATCCCGCTTTTTATGATTTTGCTCATTCTTCTTGACTCTCTGGGGTCAACAAACTCTTTTATAAGGGGTTTGGGAGTTTTGAATATTCCCGACTCCGGATCTTTTTCAGGGTAAAAAGCCCCTGTTGACTTTATATAGACCTTCATTTTTTATACCTTGAAAAAATTAACGCACTGTTGTTCCCGCCAAAACCGAAAGAATTGCTCAATATGTTGTCAACACTTTTTCCGGTAACTGTCTTAATGACCGGAACAAGTTCACTGTTTTCTATCGGCGTTTCAAACCTCAAGTTGCCGGGAATGATATTTTCTTTAATCGAAATGATTGATATTACTGCTTCAACTGCCCCTGCCGCTCCAAGTGTGTGTCCGGTAAAACCTTTCGTGGAACTGAGTGATGGTAAAGCATCCCCGAAAACCCTCCTTACTGCTATGCTTTCAGAAAGATCATTGTTTCCCGTTCCGGTTCCATGCATATTTATATAGTCAATTTTATCCGGAGAAAGCCCTGCTTTTTCAAGTGCACCGGTCATTGCTGAGTATGCACCGTCACCTTCAGGACTTGATGCTGTCTGGTGATGAGCTTCCGCACAATTATGCCAGCCCGTAAGTTCACAAATAGGTTCATTTCCGGTTTTTGCAATGGTTTTTTCAGTTTCAAGAACTGCAAAAGCTGCCGCTTCACCAAGATTAAGTCCCTTTCTCCCCGCATCAAGAGGTCTGCAAAGCTCGTTATCCAGTATCCTCAGAGAATTAAATCCGTTAACAGTAAAATATGTAAGGGAATCCGATCCGCCTGCCAAAACTCTTTCAACAACTCCGGCATTAAGAAGCCTGGCACCGGTAATAAAAGAGTTTGCTGAAGAAGAACAGGCTGTGCTCAGCGTAGTGACAAAATCTTCAATTCCAAGCATTTCTGCAACTTTTGCGGCACTGTCTCCACAGTCATGACATTTGACATCATTTAAGTTTCCGCAGTTGCTCTCTTTTGAAAATTCTTTATAGAAAATTTCACTCCTGTCCATTCCCCCGACTGTTGTTCCACATATTAAGCCGGTTGAAATTCCGTCATCTTTCCGTATTCCTGCTCCGTCTGCCGCTTCTTTTGCCGCTACAGCAGCAAGCAGAGAGCATCTTGTAACGAATTTTTCTTCAGAAACGCCGGCAATATCTGCCAACTCTCTGTTGCTGTATGGAACTTCACATAAAGGAAACGATCGGGCAAGATCGGAATCAACAAATTTCGTGGTTGTCTGACCACCCTTTCCGTTTATCAGAGATATTACAGTTTCTCCGCCATCCTTTCCTATCGGACTTATTATCCCGATCGATGTAATGAATATTCTTTCTCCCATTTTTCACCCGCAAAAAGTTCAAGGCAGATTATAATACTCAAAAAGATGGCTGACACAAAATTTTCCTGACATCAACATCTAAAAAGGGAGTTTTCTGTCGGTTTCATCTCCGTAGCCGGTAATTTCAATTTTGTTTTTATAAAGTTTAATGATAGAGTAAGCATTGTTTTCAGGTGCTTCAACCATTGCTTTGAGCGTAACATGGTGAACCCCTTTTCTTTTGGCATAACCTCCTTTGTGGTGGTGCCCGGCAAACCATCCTGCAATGTTGTCAAACTTGTCAATTACTTCGATAACGGGTTCAGGCTTTGTCATACGATGTCTGCCCGATGCTTCGGCAAGAAGTGGAAAATGGCAGAATATTATCACCCTTTCATTTTTATCAGATGCTTTCTGCAATGTATCTTTCAGCCATTTCAACTGTTTTTCGCCAATTACACCGTGCCCACCGTCCATTCCGTTTAAAACTATAAAACGCCATCCTTCCGCTTTTTCATGAGTAAAATCATAGTAAAACTTATCGATCCCCAACTTTTTCTTCAGCTCTTCAATTCCCACATATACGCAGTAGTTACCGATCACATGGTAGTAAGGGACTTTCAGTTTTTCATATTCCGCGAGGATCATATCCATATCAACACCTGATCTTTCGGGGTCATTTTTATGTCCGTCAATAAGGTCTCCAAGTTGAATTACAAAAGAAGGTTGAAGTTCATTGAAGTGGGCAACTGCATTTTTAAGCAAACCGAGTGATTCTCTGTAGTAACTCGACCACCTCTGGTCTTTGTCTGCATACTGGATATCAGCAACTGCACCGAATTTAAAGTACTCTCCATCCGACGATCTATCAACATTGCTCCTGCATCCGGAAAAACAGAACAGCACCGAAAAAAACAGACTCAAAATGATACCTGATCCTTTATACGTCCTTTTTGCTGTCACCAAGTAATTCATTGCAACATACCCGTTATACTCACCAGCTTTTTTCTTCATACCATCTTACACAACTTATCTTAAAAATAAAGGGTTGTTTAGAAAAAGAATTGACTATTCTGAGGCAAGTTAAGCTCCGTGTTCCATTTCAGGCTTAATTGCGGGCTTGTATTAATTCTTGCAAAAATAAACATCTTGATTATATTCGTGTCAGATATCGGGGTAGAATGATGACTGTTGTTACATTCACAAAAGCTTACATCAAGTCAATGCGGCTTTACTACTCTTTTGTTACAGGTATCGCAGGCTGGCTCGGTGTTGTTCTTTATGAAAATATTGCAGGGGTTGAGTTTTCCCCTTCTTTTCAAAAGAAAATCATAATACTTATTCTGCTCTTTTTATCGTGGGGAATAAATCAGATATTCAACGACTATCTCGGTATCGAAGAAGACAGGGTAAATGCTCCATGCAGACCGATGGTAACTGGTGAACTGAACCCTAAATATGCTCTTACCCTTTCAATAGTTCTGAACATTGCCACATTTTTCATAATTATTCTCTTCCTTGAGCCTCTTGCTCTGATACCTTTTATCCTCGGGACTGCTCTCAACATAGCTTATGAATATGCAAAAGGCTATGGAATAATCGGGAATATAGTGTTCGGGCTTATGATAACAATGGGTCCTTTATTCGGATTTCTTGCAAGCGGACCGGTAAAAATCGAATTTTTTTCTACCGAATGGGCAGCCGTTATGTTCCTTGTGCTGGTAATGAACAGCA
>SLGQ01000327.1 GCA_007136595.1 Candidatus Sumerlaeota bacterium
AGGGCCACGGATAGCATTCTCTTATCTTTTTCTGATTCGGATCTTTTGCCTGTTCCTCAAGATATTTCTGATATTTTGACCAGTTATCCCATTCCCATATATTTCTGACGCATTGAGGATCGTTCTCTGTAGGTGTATCACATCCAGGACGGCAGAATGTAGGTCGCCCGTCTTTATCTTTGAAAGGAAAAGGTGTCTTTATAACATTTTCATTATCCCTCAGATCAAGACATTCAACGACAACCTCTTCATCCGGAACATCGGGAACCTCATCAGGTTCTTCGTCAGGATCGTCGTTATCCTGAGTATCATAATCCTGCTCATCATGTAAATCATGTGAATCATGGTCCAAATCATGTGAATCATGGTCAGAATCATGGTTCTGACTGTTACACGATACAAAAAAGATACCTGCAATAATTAAAAAAACCGGAAACTTCAAAAAAACCTCTCTGGCAAACGATTTTTAATTTTTCAAATAAGGATAGCCGTCATTTACCATGCTTGCCATTCCCCATATTTCAAAATCCCAGCCGGAACCCGTGTATGTAGTGTGAGATTTCATTTCTGGTGTGGTTTTCCCTTCAGCACCTATCCCCTCAGTTTGCTGTGTTTCACCGATATCAAAAAAATTAGCTGAAAAGCTGTTGACCTCTGTTTCTCCACCCACAAAACCTTTGTCAACAGGGTTGTCAAATCCGTTGTAAACCACTTTGGAAGTTGAATAGGAATAATGAATTTCACCAAATGAAATAATTCCTGCAAAGCTGCCGACATAAGGGTTTTCACCACTTTTTCTTGTAACTGTTCCTCTTGAAAAACTATTTTCAATATATGCCTTGTCTGTAGAGTTCCCCATGATATAGCCGGCAAACCCTCCTATGAACTTATTCCCTGAAACTGAACCTCTGGAATAACTTCTCGATATGTCAGACCAATAACTCATTCCCACAAGTCCACCCACATTCTCATTACCTTCAACATCAATAAGACTATGTGATCTGGTAATTTCAGAGCCGTCATAACTGTATCCTATCAAACCTCCTACATTGTTGTTGCCTTTGATCGAACCCGATCCACCTTCCACTGAGCATTTGCTGATCGTTGATTTCAATGCGAAACCTGCCAAAGCACCGGTCATTGAACCGCCATGTATTTCCACATTTTCTATTCTTACATTTTTTATTACACTGTTCTGCAAATACCCAAAAAGCCCTTGATATTCCTTTGAAGGATTATTTATGTAAAGATTTCTTATGATAAACCCCTGTCCGTCATAGGTTCCGGTAAACTTTTCTGTCAAGTCCCCAATTGGAACCCAACCTGTCGGCGGAAGATAATCTATCAGGTCAATATCAGCCGTTTGTTCAAAGTGAGCATTGGGAAAACATCTTACTTCATCCAGATGCCGGGGCATTGAAACCAAATAAGGAGAAATGGAAGTTCCGGAACCTCCCCCAAGAACGGCTGCAGCACAGGAAAACTCATCACCACTGTCTTCATCGCCTGTTTCTTCATCATCAACAGTAAAATCATCATCGATCAAAATATCTTCGTCAATATCATCATCAGGGATCCACTCTTCATCAGAAAATGTCTCCTTGTCAACTTCAATTTCTTCATCATCATTTTCATTATCAGGGTATTCTTTTATATCATCCGGAATAAAACCGTTGTCATCTTCATATTCAGCATCATCAATATTATGAAAATAATCAGTGTCTTCAATCTCTTCACCATCTTCTCCCTCTCTCTTTTCCGGATCGATGCAGATACCATCAACGCAAAGCAATCCGTCTTTGCAAGTTCCATTATCAAAACAGGGTTCTCCCGAATTTCCAACTTGCGGAAGTTTGAATTTTGAGCAACCTGCAAATAGCAGCGAAATTAAAACCAGTATCAAAACGGTATAACATCTCATGGCACCTGGCTCCTTAATTTAACAAAAACTTGATTATATTAGCACACTGCAAACTCAAATCAAGCAAAATATAAAACGGTCAACAGTTTTACCGTTTGACAAAGAACTCTTTTTCTGTAAAAATGTGATAGGTGTTTATTGAATTTTAAAGGTGTCAATGGCTGACTTGATCAAAATATTTTTTGCAGGATTGACTCTCGCAAACGGTCCCTGCCTTTTTTTCTGCGTTCCTGTGATCCTTCCTTATATTGCCACAATGTCTGAAGACAACAAAGGAGTCCCCGGTTGGCTCAAGGGGTTGAAGCTGATACTGATATTTTCATTTTTCCGATTAACTGCATATTCTCTGCTTGGTTTCTTTTCTGTCACAGCATACCGTTTCGTCTTTGGCTTTATAACACCGGTCGGTGTTTATCTTCAGATAATCCTGGGAATCGGGATTGCAGTTACGGGAATACTTTATCTTCTTAAAAATAAGCCGGGGAAAAAAAGCTCACTTTGTACAAAAATGCATGAAAAAGCAGGGAAAGTTTCCGGATTCAATATGGCTCTTTTCGGGCTTCTTGTGGGATTTTCACCATGTCCCCCACTCCTTGCAACTTTAACTTATATAGCGGCAACTGCTCAAAATCCCGTTTCAGGGCTTTTTTCAGGCATGGTGTTTGGAGTTGGAACTCTTATAACTCCACTTATCCCTCTTGGTGCAACGGCAGGTCATATAATAGAAAAAATGAAAAGTACACCTATGGCACTTTTCACATTGAGGCTGATAAGTGCCGTTATTTTAATATCTTTAGGATTTAAGTTGATATTATTTTGAAAAATGAGGGGGGTTATATGAAAGCATTTAAGTTCTGGAGCAAAATCGTTTTTGCCATAAGCTTGCTTTTTCTTTTTATACTTGCCGGATCACAAAGCAAACAGGAGGTTAAGCAGGTGGATGAAAAAACTAAAGCAACCGTAAAAAGTGCCGCTCAGGAAAAACCTTTTGAAGCGGCATATATTGCCCTTCACAAAAGTGGAGAACTGAAAAAACGGGCGGAAAAACTGTGGAAAATGATGGATGAATGCGATATATGTCCAAGAGATTGCAAAGCAAAAAGAAACAAGGGACAAAAGGGAGTTTGTGGAGCATCTTCTGAGCTTGTGGTTTCATCCTATCACCCACATTTCGGAGAAGAAAGACCGCTTGTAGGAAAAGGAGGTTCGGGAACGATATTCTTTTCCAACTGTCCATTAAAATGTGTTTTTTGTTTAAACTGGCAGATAAGTCAGGGAGGAGAAGGGAGAACGGTAACAATAGAACAACTTTCCGAAATGATGCTCCATTTACAGAAAATAGGAACACACAACATAAATGTCGTCACACCCACCCACTACCTCCCCCATATCCTGAAAGCTCTTGATATTGCTGCGTCAAAAGGACTCACTCTTCCTATTGTCTATAACACTTTCGGCTGGGAAAAACTTGAAATACTTAAGATGCTTGACGGAGTTGTTGACATATACCTTCCCGATTTTAAATATTTTGACAGTGCCATGGCAAATGAATACTCCCCCGGAGCAGCAAGTTATCCTGAAATAACTAAAAAAGCGATGATCGAAATGAACAGACAAGTTGGAGTTGCAAGACCCGGTCCTGACGGACTTGTAAGGAGGGGGTTAATGATCCGCCATCTTGTTATGCCAAACCATGTTGACGACACAAAAGAAATACTTAAATGGATATCGGAAAACCTTCCGAAAGATACATATCTTAACATTATGGGACAATACACGCCCCTCTATAAAGCCAAAAATTTTCCTAAAATTTCAAGGCGATTAACCCGCAAGGAATATTTAGAAGCTCTAAACTACGCAAAAGAGCTGGGTTTAACCAATCTGGATAGAAGGTAGGAAATTTAGAGTTCTTTAAAAGTATCTCTCGTTTTTAGTGTTTCTCCGACCGGCTTCAAGATCGTTGTCAAATTCATCCGCCGCTTTCTGAAAAGGATCAAGCGACTTTGTTCTTATCTGCTTTCCCTTAAAGAGGAATTCGTTGCCTGAATAAACCAGCCTTTGAAGAACAAATATGTTGTCAGGGAGAGTGCTTACAAGAAAAAAGAGCTCATCCTTCTTTCCATAGTTTGTATTTTCTTTCAGTCTTAAAAGATTGGGACCGGCAGCTTCCGCTCTTGAAAGTTTCTTTTTTGATATATCCATCATTCCTCCCTGAATTAAAGAAATAAAAACAAACTGGAGTCATATTATCAGAAAATCATGTTTTTGCAACAGAATTGAGTTTTTATGAAGTCTTTGATCCAGATCCGGTGACTAGGAATTAAAACCTTACACAGATAACATCATTTATTGTGTCTTTGTGATGGTAATCAATGCTGCCGCTCAGGAAATAGACATACCATGCGTGGGTACCGCTAAAAGTTGAACCTTCTGCGATTTCAGAGCCTGACCAAATTGTTCCTGTGAGTCCGAGCTTGGAATATTTCCCATCACCTGACACGGGGCATTTCATACATTCCGGATCTCTGCAACTTAGCTCAAGACAACTGTCGTTTATTTTGCATGTACCTCCCGGAATTGTGCCGGGACATTCAACAATAAGAGACCTGAGCTGTCCAATCGTAGGAAGTTTCCAGTCAACATGTCCATCTTGATCCAAATTCTCGCAATAGCTTATCGCATCTTCCCAGTTTATGCTTCTTGATGAAACTTCAGACCAGACATAGTTTTCTCCTTTGTCTGCTATAGTATCTCCCCCACCCGTTCCGGTATTTCCAGTGTCTCCTGAGTCACCAGTGTCCCCGGTGTCTCCTGTATTTCCAGTGTTAGAGTGATCATCACCGTTTTCTCCATCATCCCCGCCACAGCCTGCAAAAACAAATAAAAACATAACAAGTACAAACACTAACAGCCTTTTCATAATTCAAACCTCACAATCAAATAAATGTAAATCAAACATGAAAACCAGCAAAATATCAATGCAACATACACTATAATTATAAAAAAACAACAAATAAATAAAAGCAGTGCCAAACCCTTGCATTACATTAAAAATACGATATAATTTTTTGTCCGTTAATTTTTTATCCATGTGTGATGTGAGAGGTTCAAAATGGGCAGACTGATAAAACCCGCCGTTGTTTTAATTGTACTGGCATCATTTTTCACAAGTTGCGAACCTCCAAAAAGGAGAATAATTTCGCAAAATGATCGTGATGTCTTTATTGATGATGATTTTTTCAGTGATGATCTTTTTGAAGATGTCGAAGAAGAGTTTCTTCCTGATGACGAAGAAATTCCTGATGTCATTTCTGAAACTTGTGGCAATGGAATTGTTGACGAAGGTGAACTCTGTGATGGAAACATTATTGATTGCATAGATATTGACGATCAGTTGTTTGAAAGCGGCAAAGCAAGATGTGCCAGATCATGTATGGATTGGGACACCTCTACCTGCATTAAAAGAGACGATACCGGAGATACAGGTAACACCGGAGATACTGGTAACACCGGAAATACAGGTAACACCGGAGATACAGGTAACACCGGAAATACAGGTAACACCGGAAATACAGGTAACACCGGA
>SLGQ01000118.1 GCA_007136595.1 Candidatus Sumerlaeota bacterium
ACGGTAAAGAGCTTTAAGCTCCTGTGAACTGTTTTTTAATGCAACGCTTCCGGACAATGCTCCGGGTTTCTTTAAAAATGTATTCAGATAATGGTCTATTTTTATGTTCCATTGGTGAACCCCGTATGTGCGAACATGTTCGCATATTATCCTTCCGCCACTGCAACATACTATCTTTTCAGGATATATACGGGCATCAACCATCTGCCCGGTATATTCCTCAGGAACGGAATACATGTTTTGACAAACACTCACTGTACCGTATTTATCAACTCTTTTGCAGGCAAGCTCGGAACACTCAAAAGGAGTAACATAATCATTAAGATACTTTTTTTCTTCCATGAAAAGATCAACACCTGTTCTGTCGTTCGCAAGCTTCTGGGGTGTATCATTGAGTTTAAGACATACTTCAAGAAGATAACTATTGGCTTCCTCAAGTGTTTCAAAAACTTCACTCCCTTTACGGCAGAAAGCTTTCCTCCGTATATACTCAACACTTCTTTCAACATGACCTTTCTCATTACCTTTCCTCAAATTACAGAAACGGTACCTGAAAAGATAATACATCGAGAGCTTAAGCAGTGCTTCAGTAGGTGACTTTTCACTGCCGGTAAATTTTTTCACTGCAACTTTCATGTTGTCATACACCATCTCTTTGTAGCTCCCGCCGATATGCTCAAAAAACAACGCATGCGACCGCTTGAACGATATCTTGTCCTGCCTTTCAAAAAGAACTGCAAAACGGTAGTTGCTGTATGCAGATGTAAATGCTGCCATGTAACAGATCCGGTGCTTCCCTTTTAATTTTATCTTCACTTCTCCCCAGTCAAACTCACATACTTCTCCGGGATTGTATGCCTGACGGATAAATGTTTCCTGCTTTTTCCTTTCAAGTTCACCGATGAATGTCGCTACCGTTGTATAACCAATATCATAACCAAGACTCCTGAGATATTCGTGAATATCAATCTTTTTCATCCGTTGCTTCCGCTGACGGTTTAAAGCTTTTTCCTCGTTATCCGCAAGACATTTTTCAATCTCCGCTATCATCGATTCGCTTAGCTTCCGTTTTCCCCGTCCACCACTGTCATACTTCGGAGGCTCAACAGCTTCAGAAAGCAAAACCGAGCCGTCCGAAATACTCCCGCTTTCAAATGCTTCTTTCTTTGCTTTTTCATAACGGTCAACATACTTCTTAACTGTCCGCCAGTTCAATCCCGTCTCTCGAACTATCGTAAGACAGCTCTTCCCTTCAAGATAATACCCGAGTACAATCTTCTGTTTCTGTTTCATGCTTATCATCTCCTTTTAATCTCCTTCGACCTGAATAATTCAAAGCCAAAGGTTTCCTAATACATATTTCTGCATTTTTCAACTGAAACAGTTCTGCACTTTTGAATTGAAGAAAACACTTGTAATTGTTTTAATCCGAAAGATAGCACACACCATTTCCTTGAAACATTTTTCCAGTTGAGTTATTATCAGAAGAGTTTTTCGAGAGGTTGGAATGAGAGTGAAATTTGACATGGTCGGTCTTTTCGTAAATGACCTGAAAAAAATGGTAGATTTCTATAAAAATGTGGTCGGAATTGAAATTGAATGGGATGAATCCGGACCTTATGCCGAATTCAAGCACGAAGGAATAAGATTTGCAATGTATGAAAGAGCGAAACTTCCGGAACTCCTTGGGCAGGAACCGTCATATCCCACAGGATTAAATGGAACATTTGAACTTGCCATCAATGTCGGAAACCCCGAAAATGTTGACATCTTTTTCTCAAAAATGGTTGAGAACGGTGCAAAACCGATATATGAACCGAGAAACGAACCCTGGAAAATGAGATCATCCATGATAGCCGACCCCGAAGGAAATCTCATTGAAATCGGATCGGATTTCTGGGAGTGAAATAAAAGGAAAAGAAAATGGTAAAAGAACATCAATTAACTGGAATGGCTGGAGAGTTTCTTGTTGCCGGGAAACTTTTCAAAATGGGTTTGCAGGTTTCAGTAACATTAGGAAATGCCAAAGCCATTGATCTTTTTGCTCATAACCCTGAAACAGGAAAAAATTTCAATATACAAGTGAAGACTTTGCGAAAAGCAAACTGTTTTGATCTGGATGCGAATAAAATTGAAGAAGAATACATCTATGTTTTTGTAATTCTTGATGGTAATGATCCTGTTGAGAATGAAAGATATTTTTTAGTCGATGGAAATAATTTGAAAAAAAAGAAAAATATTTTCTTTGGAGCATCTTTAAAATCAAGCAGGACAACCGTTAATATCGGACCATTGAAAGAGTATGAAAATAAATGGGAAAAATTTTTTAAAAAGGGGATAGAAAATGAATTTTAAAGAAGTAGAGGAAAAGGTGCAGGTTGCTTTAGACAAATTAAGTAAAAATGAGCAAAAAATAATTGCGAATAATATTTCTGAGAGAGCAATAACCCATAAGCTCGCTGAATATTTGCAGCAAGAGTTTCCAGATTATGATGTTGACTGTGAATATAATAGAAATTTTGAAGAAGGAAGAGATAGACCAAAATTTATTGAAGTGATAAGGCGAAAAGTATTTGAAATGATTGAAGATGGAATAAAGCACAAAACATTAGAGGAAGTCAAAGACCAAGTTTCAACATATCCTGACATCATTGTTCATGAGCGTTTAGCAAACGATAGAAATCTTTTGGTTGTTGAAGTAAAGAAAAGCAATAACAATAACAATGCAGACTGGTCTATAGATGATGAAAAGCTTAATTATTTTACAGACCAGAAAAAAGAATATAAATTTCAGCTTGGACTGCATATTGAGATTTTTGTCAAAAACGAATGGGAAGAACCGAAATTGAGATGGTTCATAGATGGAAAAGAATCAGAGAAGTTACTATAGTTTTCGTATCTGACTTATCTCTAAAAAATAATTTTTACATAGCTTTGTATAAAATGATGGATCGACATGATGACAATAAGAAAGGTGTCCTTGAAGAACCTTGTACTCTTCTTTGTTTAAAACCCCTTTTTTATACAAGCTCAATAAAAGCCTGATTTTATCCTTATATTTTCTGTTAATCGAAATTCTTCCTTCCGTGAAAATTTTAAGACCGGTTACTTGAGCATTTCCGCTTGTGCTGCTTCCAAGCCTTGTTTTGTTTTTATTTACTTCAATTTTTGGAGACGACCAGTTTTTGATATGATTCTCAATTTCTTTTTTGATCTCAAAACAGGCTCCTTCCTTATTTGTCGAAAAAACTAAATCATCTGCGTATCTTGTGTATTGTACGTTTCCATATTTTTTGTTGGATATTATTTTGTTAACAGAAACATCGAAATCATACATCACAACATTACTAATTATTGGAGAGCTCGGATAACCTATAGGTAGGCGGTCGTTTTTATAAAAACAGACTAATCTTATAAGCTTTTCTGCATTTTTATCAAATTTCCACATAGGATTAGTTGTTTTATGCCATTTTTTAATAATTGGACGTAGGTCTTCATATGTTATGCTTGGGAAAAAATCTTTAAGGTCCATTTTTAAGAAAAATCTATTTTCACGATGTTGAATTGCATTATCCAGAATTGAAGTTTCTTCTTTAAAGGCATATGATGATTTATGAACTGGAAGTTTTTCAAAGATGCTTCTTATTGCCCAGTATTGAATGGTTTTGATTCTAACTGATGGTTGGTGAATTTTTCTTTTTCCACCGTTTTTTTTATCAATAGTAAATGTTGTTATATGCCTTCTAGCATTTTTTACTGCGTTTTCAACAATTGATTCGGGGATGTCAATTTCTGAAGATATGAAGCTTTTAATATCCATAAATCCTCTCAGGATATTTTTTAAGAAGGTGGTTTCTAAATGTTGCGATTATTTCTCCAATGTCAAACCTATAGTCAAAGTATGTTTTTTTTAATTTACTGCGATACAAGCCTTCAGAGTTTCTTTCAATTGAGTCAAACGAAACAAGTAATGCAAGCAAAGTTTTCACTTTATTCAAAATTTTATTGCCAAAAACAATTTTCAGGATTTCAATTAATTCTTTATGTGAAATTGGTCCCGAAATATATAATAAATCATGAATAAACATAGCGGAGTTTTTATCAAAGTGTTCTGATGGGTCGCATGATTCGAAATTTACAGGCTCACGTTTACTTTTTTTCGGTTCTTTAAAAAGGCTATGAATATTTATAAAAATCTCTCCTATTGAATCAAGCTTAGTAACTCCATCTTTCTTCATGTTATAATAAATTGTTCTTTCTTTTCCATATTGATCCTGAATGGCTTTTATCGGACCAAGATTAATAAAAGATTCTGCTTTTTTAAAATTTAAATCATTTATAACAACAAGTTTGCTACGAAGCTCTTTATGCGAAAAAGCTCCTAGTTCAGTAAAAGAACTAGGACTTTCTAATATTATTAGAATAAAATCTGCAAATTTTGAAATTTGGTTTTCAACATCAAGAATGTTCTCCTTGCCATCTTCGTAATTTAAAATATCAAAGACCTTTTCTGCTAAAAAAAATTGAGTGTGGGGAAGATTGTTTTTTGAGAATTCTATGATAGCTGACCCCGAAGGAAACTTAATTGAAATCGGATCGGATTTTTGGGAGTGAAAATAAACAAGAATTTGACATTCTTTGAGATTTCTATTTAATACTTTAAGTTTGTTGAAAATTTTGAAGAGGCGATTATGAGACTGTTGAGCATTTCATATGTTGAGTACAAAGAAAAAGAAAAAGAATGGAAATATAGTCCAGTTGAGTTAAACACCATAAACCTTATTGTTGGAAAAAACGCATCGGGTAAATCCAGGATATTAAGTACAATAAAAGGTGCAAAAAATTTGTTTTCCAGTCAGACGATTCCATTTAATAATGGTGATTATAAATTGATTTTCACACACAAAAAAAGCAGTATGGAATATACTTTGGAAATATTTGATAAAAAGGTTAAAAAAGAACTTTTAACCGTAGATGGAGAAAAATACATAGAAAGAGACAGCACAGGTGTAGGACAGATTAAAGGGGAGGAAAAGGGGGATTATATAAAGTATAAGATCCTGGAAAATCAACTATGTATTACAAGACAGGACGAAATTCAGCATCCTAAATTGTTGCTTTTTACTGAGTGGGCAAATGCTGTAAGGTATTTTAAGTTTACAACTAACAATTCTTTTTCGGTTCGTCCTGAAAAAGATGATAAAGAACCCAATGACAATACTTTAGCAATTAACACCTTTATTAAAGGAAAAGAACGGTTTAAAAACAAATTCGTGAATTCAATAATAGGTGATATGAATGAAATAGGTTATGAAATAGAAAGCATTAGAGTTGGGGAGATGCGAAATATTGTAGTTGAAGCCTCTTTCCCTGTAAAATTTACGGGTTTGCTGTTAAAAGAAAAAGATTGTAATTCTGAGGTGAATCAAGTTCAGCTTTCT
>SLGQ01000066.1 GCA_007136595.1 Candidatus Sumerlaeota bacterium
GCAATGACGGAAGGATATCTTCGGGCGATGAAAAGATCGGCGAAATAAGTTCATTTGATGGCGACCGTATAGTTTTTGAAAACTTGAATATCTCATACGGTGAAGGTGAAGAGAAACATTTCCTTGTAGCTCTTGATCTAAGATTGAAAATAGGAGAAATGGCACAGATCCAGATACCTCGAGCAGGCGGCTTGAGACTTGACAGGAACAGTACCGATGAAATAGTTGAACTTCCTGTAACATCGAAAGTTTTTGCATACGACTGTCAGGAAGGTGATGCTGGTTGTCAGGATTTTCTTGATGACGGTGGTTGCAGTTGCTCCATAGTGACAGCCCCTCAAAGCGGTACCCCGCACTATATTTTCATCTTACTTCTTATCACAGCACTTTTTTCACTATTCAAATACGGATACAGAAAAGACCACTGATCACCACTCACTGATCACTGATCACTAATCACTAATCACTCTGAAAAAATAAAATCTTTGATATAAAGTTGAAGACCTATGCTCCCGCCGTAGGTATTTATCCTTGGGAAATAAATTATATCGATGACATCTCCGACTTTCGGGGTCTTTTTCCCGCCGTTAAGAAGACTGAATCCGATCGCATTAAATGAAAGGTTTGTGTTTTGTGATCCCAGTTTCCAGTGAAGATGCATCCTGTTGATCATATTTTGTTTAAGAATTTTAACCTTTCTTGAAATAAAACTGGGTTCAGGATTATTCATGCCGAAAGGTTCAAGTTTAGATAAAGCGACAACAAGTTCGGGGGTAAGTTCGCTCAGATCAAGTTCACCGTCAATTTCAGTCCGTTGTCTGTATTCTTCAAGCTCAAGAGCTTCCTGTGCAAGAATGTCAAACTTTGTTCTGAACTCTTCGATCTCTGATTCTTTTATAGTCATCCCTGCCGCATATTTGTGTCCGCCGTATTGAACAAGATGGTTGCTCAGCTGCTCAATTATGTTGTATATGTGGAGCTGAGGAATACTTCTTGCACTTCCCCTTCCGACACCGTCTTCCACCGATATCATGATGGTCGGTTTGTAATATTTCTCAACAAGTCTTGATGCAACAATTCCGATAACTCCCGGATGCCATTTGTTCGAAAACAGAACTATTGAGCTTTTTGTTTCCAGAATATCACTTTCTTCAACTTTTTTTACAGCCTGCTCAAATATGTCGGCTTCAAGTTGTTGACGGTATTCATTAGTAAGATTAAGCTCTTCCGCCATTTTCAGTGCAATTTCATAATCGTTGCTTATGATAAGTTCAAGTCCTTTTATGGCATTCCCTATTCTTCCTGCAGCATTGAGTCTGGGAGCCATTTTATAGCTGATTATGGAAGGGGTGATCTCTTTAAGATCTTTTATGCCGCAGATATTTGCAAGAGCAAGCAGTCCCGGTCTTTTATTTTTCTGCATCTGAGTCAGTCCGTGTTTTACAAATATCCTGTTTGATTCGAGCAGAGGAACCATATCCGCCACAGTTCCCATTGAAACGATATCAAGATATTCAACAAGGTTGGGCAGTTTTCCCTTGAAAAAACCGTCCCTTTCAACCACTTTCTTTAATACCATGAGAAAAGAAAATGCAACACCTACAGCTGCCATATCCTTGAAAGGATATTTGCAATCACTTTGATGAGGATTTACAATGGCAATGGCTTCAGGCACCTCTTCCCCCACATGGTGGTGGTCTATTATTATTGTATAAAGCCCGAGGTCTTTTGAATATTTTATCTCATCAACACTTGTAATTCCGCAGTCAACGGTGATGACCAGCTCTCCACCTTTAGTCGCTATTTCTTCAAGAGTGTAGGTATTGAGTCCGTATCCGTCTTCAAGACGGTGAGGAATGTAATAATCAACTTGTGCGCCGATATAGGAAAGAAAGTTATACATCACTATTGTTGAAGTTATACCGTCAACATCGTAATCTCCGTAAATAACGATCTTCTTTTTCTTCTTTATGTTATCGATAATTATCTCACTTGCTTTTTCAGAATCTTTAAGAAGAAAAGGATCGGGCAGGCTCTTGATTTTTCCCTGAAGAAAATAGCTTGCCGTCTCAATGTCATGCAATCCTCTGTTGACAAGCACGGTTGCTACTGTTTTTGATATTCCAAGTGTTTTTACAAGGGCATCGACCTTTTTTTTATCGGGCTCTAAAATTTCCCATTGATGTTTCATGTTATCAGCTGGACTCCTTTTTCATAAACTTTTCAACAAAAATCGTAACAGGAGCCGCAACAAATATTGATGAATATGTACCGATCAAAACACCGATAGTCATAGCAAGAGCAAACCCGCTTATGGTTCCGCCACCGAAAAACAGCAAAGCAAGAAGAACAAAAAGTGTAGTTGCAGATGTGAGAATTGTACGGGTAATTGTTTCATTTATGCTTGTGTTTATTTTTTCTATGACATCTGCACCTTTTTTGGCGTTGGTCCAGTTTTCTCTTATTCTGTCATATATAACGATGGTGTCATTCAGTGAATATCCGACAATTGTCATAAGTGCGGCAACGATGGTAAGGTCAAATTGAAAGCCGAACAGCGACCATATCCCCAAAGTGATGATAACATCATGTGCAAGAGCGGCAACTGCCCCCGGAGCAAACTGAACGTTGAACCTGAAGGCAATATAAACAAGAATTGCAAAAAGGGCGTATAAAACAGCCTGCAAAGCGGTATATCTGAGTCTTTCTCCAACTTTCGGACCAACCAGTTCAACACGGAGCAATTCAGGTTCTCTTCCTGTACTTTCCGTCAAAGTGGTCATTATCTGATTTGTCAAACCCAGAAGCATAACTCTGTAAATGTGTCTTTCGCCAACCTGTCTGTATTCTATTTCTCCTGTTGCCGGAACTTTGTATTCTGCAACCAGACCTTTCAATTTTTCTTCATCAATTTCTTTATCAAACCATATTTCAATTCTGTCGCCAACTTCGGCATCAAAATGTTCCCTTAAAACCTCAGTGTCGGTAAAAGCCGATTTAACTCCGGCAAGGAATTTTACTATATCTTCCTCTTCAACCATGCTCACATTTCTGAATCTTAAAAGAAACTCATCATCCTTGCTTTCAAAATTCTGAATGTCAACCTGCCCGAAAACTGTCATGGCTTCCCTGACATCATCTATCTGTACCCCTTCAATACCTACCTGCATTTCCGTTCCACCGGCAAAATCAACACCGTAGTTAAGTCCTATTGCAAAAAACAGTATCAGGCTGAGTGTCACCACAACACCGGACACGATCCCGAACAGCTTAAATTTACCTGAAAAATTTATTTTCTTTATATTAAAACTCATTGTTCAAACTCCTCCTGTCAGTTCTTTTGCCAGATAGAAAACTTACTCATACCCATCTTAGTAAGATAGTTGAATAGTATCCTTGTAACAAAAATGGCTGTAAACATACTGCATATAATACCGATCAGAAGAGTGATAGCAAAACCTTTGATCGGACCGGTTCCGAACTCCCACAAAATGAAAGCTGCAATAGCAGTAGTGATATTAGCGTCAATAATAGCCGACCATGCTTTTTCATATCCGTTGTTAATGGCATCGGTAATTACTTTGCCAAGAGACATTTCCTCCTTGATCCTTTCAAAAATGATCACATTGGCATCAACCGCCATACCTATGGTGAGAACTATACCGGCAATTCCGGGAAAAGTTAAAGTTGCACCGAAAGTGGCCATTGCCGCCATAATGAACAGAATATTGAGGAACAATGCGGCATTTGCAACAATACCCGCAAGCCCGTAGTAAATTATCATGAATATGACAACTGCTGAAAATCCTATGATTATCGATGTTTTACCTCTTCTTATCGAGTCGGCTCCGAGGCTTGGACCTACAGTCCTGTTTTCTTCAAAAGTTACCGGAGCGGGAAGTGAACCTGCCCTGAGAACAAGTGCGAGGTCTCTTGCTTCTGCAAATATAGAGTTGAAATCTCCCATTGCATTTAAAGTTATCATTGCACTTCCGCCTTCTATTCTTGACTGGATAACCGGGGCACTGTTCACCCTTTCATCAAGAACGATAGCCATTCTTCTTTTTACAAACCTTCCGGTAACATCTGCAAATATTCTTGCACCGTTACGGTCAAAATTCATACTTACATAAGGTCTGTTCTTCTGCTGGTCTATCGAAACCCTTGCATCGGTAAGCATGTCTCCTGTAAGGTGAGCCTGTCTGTAAAGAAGATATGATTTATACTCCCTTTCACCGTTGGGATAGATCGTTTCTTCAAGAAGGAACTCTGTCCCTTCCGGAGCTTTATCTTTCAAAAACTCTCTTAAAAGTTCCCTGTTTTTGCTTAAAGCGTAAGTGAAAACAAGTGCCGACCCGTCACTGTTAGTTCCCCTGTCCCTGTGCAGAGTGATACCTTCCGGAATTTCACCTTCATATTCACCAAGAGGGTCGAGATCTTCGGCAACTATTTTGAACTCAAGCTGTGCAGTCTGCCCGATAATACCTCTTGCCCTGTCAACATCTCTGTATCCGGGAAGCTGTATCAGGATCGAATTTTCACCCTGTTTGGCAACTATCGGTTCTCTTAAACCGAGTTCGTCAATTCTTGATCTCAAAGTTTCAAGAGCCTGTTCAACTGAAGTTTCTTTTATATGCTGAATAGTATCTTCCCTTAAAACAAATCTGTGAGCCGCTCCGTCAGTGGAAGTTCTTCTGAGATCATTGAAAAAATCAACGATCCTGTCTCTGAATCTGGAGCTGTCGGCACCCTCTGACAATACGATAGTGATGGAGTTATCCTCATAAGCGAGTCTTACTGACTCAAAAGGAATTTGCTCATCTTCCATTCTCATTCTTATTTCGTCAGTTCTTCTGTCGAGTCTGTCCTGGACAGCTTTTTCAGTGTCAACACTAAGTACAAAGTGGATACCTCCCCTGAGATCAAGACCGAGGTTTATCCCTTCATTTATCTTTGTAACCCACTCATGTTCCTCATGATCGAGAAAAGTGGGTATAAGCATGATGACAGCTATGATTATAAGAACAAGTGTAATGATTGTTCTTGCAATCCAATTTTTTTCCATGGTTAATTTTCTCCGTAAAGTCTAATTAGCAATTTCTTCAGCTTGACCGGCAATTCTTCCGGAAACCACATTTTTTGTAACAGTTATAACAACTTTGGGTGCAACTTCGATCTTGAAGTCAACCTCTTTAACCTCAGCGATCCTCCCCTTGATACCGCAGTTCAAAAGGACATGATCCCCTTTTTGGAGCTGAGTTATCATCTCAGCATGTTTTTTCTGCTGTTTTTTCTGTGGAAGTATCACAAGAAAATAGAAAATTCCGAAAATAACAACAAAAGGAAGGATCATGCTCATAAAGCCGCCCCCCTGTCCACCTGCCTGTGTAATGGCGATTTTACTAATAAAATCAAGGTTACTGGTAATCAAAACA
>SLGQ01000010.1 GCA_007136595.1 Candidatus Sumerlaeota bacterium
AACTTATCGCTTAAGAATTTCTATGTCAAGAAAAAAATGAGCAGAAAAAATGAGAGATTTTTTGCAGTTTCAGTTGTTTTTTCAATTAAGTTGATGTTTTTAAAAGACTCTCTGTTTTTGTATTAGATTTTTTTGGGGAACTTCACTAAGTTTTACTTCAGATTTTCAGGATTAAGAGATTTAAGTGAATCAAGAACAAAAAGCCCATCTTTTCTTATGAGAACATCATCGAAATAAATTTCGCCGCCACCGTATTCAGGTGTCTGGATCATTACAAGATCCCAATGTATCGCAGACTGGTTCCCGTTGTCACACTCTTCATAAGTTGCACCGGGTGTAAAATGTATGGAACCTGCTATTTTTTCATCAAAAAGAATGTCAACCATCGGTTTTGTAATGTAAGGGTTAACTCCAATAGCAAATTCTCCTACGAATCTTGCACCTTCGTCAGTATCAAAAATTTGTTCAAGCTTTTCGACATTGCTTCCTTCAATGTTAACTATCTTGCCTTTTTCAAAGGTAAGGATAACTTTATCAAATTTAGTTCCATGATAAACACTAGGGGTATTATATTCTATAACTCCGTTAACACTGTCTTTGACTGGAGCAGTAAAAACTTCACCATCAGGAACATTGTATTTGCCGGCACATTTTACAGCACTGATATCCTTTATCGAAAACTTAAGATCTGTTCTGCCAGGACCTTTGATGTGAACTCTCTCTGTTTTATCCATAAGTTCTTTTAAGGGATCCATCGCTTTATCCATTTTTGCATAATCAAGAGAACAGACATTGAAATAAAAATCTTCAAAAGCTTCCGTACTCATTGAAGAAGCCTGTGCATAACTTGGGTTTGGGAAAGCAATGATACACCAGTTCGTGTGTTTAACCCGCTGCTCAAAATGGACAGGTTTTGCATATTTTTCCATGAATTTTTTCATGTTTTCAGGTGGAACATCTGCAAGTTCGTAACTATTATCACGACCATTTATGGCAATAAAAGCCTGCATTTTTTTCATCCTTAAAAGATCCACTTCTTTCATTATTTCAAACCACTCGTCATCAGCAGCCTGCAATGTTCTTCTCTGCAACTGAATGTCATGATAAATAGTAAAAGCTCTTGCACCTATTGACTTAATTTCATCTATTAATGCATGAACCAGAGGAAGGGGCCAGTGATCTTTAAATTCGATCAGAACATTGTCACCCTTTTTAACGCTTGTGCTGTAATGAACTAAATTTTTTGCTACTTTTGCAATTCTTGGGTCTTTCATAAAAATCCTCCTATCTGTAAAAAAACCTGTAACGGTAAAATTATTTAACTGCCTTAATGTCTTCAAGGATTGCCGGAATACAGGCTGAGTTCATGCATGATTTTTTCATCACGAATCTTCCGTCAGGACCTATAACTGTATTAGCTCTCGCTGTCATGCCACCTGCAATTCCAAACATTATTGAAACAGCATCTTTAGGATCGTGATCGGCAAGTATGAGAAGGTTCTGGATCCCCATTGTTTCACACCATCCCTCTTTTTTATCGGGACTTTCATTGTTAAGCCCGAAAGGCTGGATGTTTTCGGCAATGAAATCATGATACATTTCATCAAGTTTCTGCATCTGACCTGTACATACCGGAGTAGCTGCCATAGGAAATGAACTGAAAAGAACGAACATTCCTCTGTAATCGGAAAGAGTCACCATTGTTACACCATCCTGTGCCGGAATGGTAAAATCCGGAACACAGTCTCCCGGCATTAATGGAAAATTGGTGGCATAATCCGTACAAGGCTCAACATCCCCATCTTCATCAGGGTCTTCCTGAGTCACTTCTTCATCAAGCTCCGGCTGATCATTTTCATGGTCATTCACTGTTTCTCCGCCATCTTCATCAGGTTGAACTTCTCCACTGTCTTTGTCAGGATCAACTTCAACAACATCTTCATCTGCCGTTTCGCTGATACTTTTATCTTCTTTTTCGACATCAACAGGGTCATCCTCGCTGATACAGGAAGTAAAAGTGAAAGAAAGAAACATTAAAACGATCATAAAAATTTTCATCATCACACCTCTCTATAAGCCACTGATAATTTTCCATCCATCTTCTTCAAGAGCAAAAACCATCTGATTAGTATCACTAACTCTGTGATTTGTCATACCATCAGACTTTACAAAGTAGTTTACATCGTCTTCCGGTTGCAACTTGCTTTCTCTCCTGAAACGAACTTCATAGAAGTATAACAGTTTAGCTGTTCCTTTTCTCCTGTCAAGCATTAGGTCTTTTATGTAATAAACAAGGTCTATTTTTTTTAAAGCACGAAACTGGTCTGAATTAAGTATCTCCATCATTTTTTCATAATCGACATCGTCCGAAGGATCATCGGTGCCGTTATTATCATAGTAGTTTTCAGAAATAAACCGTGTGAAAATATCCGGTTCCTGATCTCTCAATCCTTTTACATAGTGGGCAAAGATAGTAAATATCGCCCTGGAATCCTCATTGTCAACGATGTCAGTTCCTTTGATGTAATTTTTACTGCATCCCACAGTCAAAAGCATCAGGATCATCACTCCGAACATTAAAAGCTTTTTCATTTTTCACCTCTTTTATTAAACTTCTTCTTCTGCATCATCCATTTCATTTGTGTCATTATCAGGCTCCACTGATTCTTCTTCAGCAGGAGTTATCTCGGCAACAACTTCTTCTTCCGGTTCAGGTTCAACTTCCGGTTCGGGTTCGGGTTCGGGTTCGGGTTCGGCCCGTCTTGAAGGTCTTGCTGCAGCTTGTTCTTTGGGAGAAGCATCTTCTTCAGATTTCACCTCGCGTTCTTCGGCGACCACATCTTTTTCAGTCTCCGGGAGCTCTCTTCTGCTTGGTCTTTCTGCACTTTTTCTTCTTGCAGCCATTCTTGAACGCACTTTTTCCGCTCGGCTCTTAGTTTCAACCGCTTCCGATGATTTTTCATCACCTCTTCTCTGGGGAGGAGCTCTGTTGATGGAAGGTTTTGTGGCAGGACCTCTCATTATCATCGCAAACTTCCCTTCTTCTCCCTGCACACTGTACTGGCTTATAAGCCCCATCATTATAGAAAGAGCCGGTATTTCCTGAATTTTTTCAAGATCGTCAATACTTATTCTTACATCGACATCCAATCTTGAAGCCATCAGAGATCTTCTGTTAATATTGACAGAACCGGCAACATCTATATTAATGATCCCTTTTGAAACGAGCCTCACTATTTCAGCCCGCCCATCTTTTATTTCAGTTGCAAAGTCAAAACTTCCCAGATCTATCCTTCCAACATCAATGGGACCCATCGCTGTAGGAAACTTGCCTCTGAAAACTATGTCATCACTGACAAGAAAAATAGATCCGTTCTGCCGACCCTCTTCATTTATGCAGATATCCCCCTCTCCTGTCATCATTCCGGCAAATGATATATCTTTGAGAAATCCTCTGAACATGGATAAAGGAAGGTCTCTGCTTTTAAAAGAATAACAGGCTTCATTGCCGGGGCTTATCCCTATGTTGAGAAAGCCGCCTTGATTATCGATGTCACGGACGATAAGTTCGCCGCCGAACCTCTTTCTGATAAGGTCGCTGAAAGAAGGCCTCAAAACGATCCTTCCAAAACTGAATATCCTCTCTCCTTTTTCAGTAAACTGCCCGTTATGGAAGGTAACATTTCCAAGCATTGAAACAGATATGTTGTCGGCAACAAGTCCCATATCTCTGACAAAAAGTTCTCTGTTTATCTGCGATAGAACAAAATCACCGGGGAAAAACAGCTTTATTCCCAGCCACAACCCTATAAATACGGAACCTGCAATGAAAGAAGTTGTCTTGATAATGACATATACCTTCCCCGTAAAAAGTACCGGTTGTACTTTGGAATATATTTCTTTTAATTTTTCGATCAGTTTATTCATCAGCACTCTCCCTTCTCAGAGTAGCTACAACAACAGAAACATCATAACTCTCCCGGTCAAACCTTTTCCTGACATTAATGGTGTCAATGAAAATATACCTCGTTCTGTTTTCGATCCCGTAAAGGAATCCCAGAACATCTTCCAGGGAAACATTTCTCATTCCCACTTCTGTTCTTTCGACTGATATTTCCCCTTTTTTTCTCGGAGTAAGTTCTCTCAAAGTACTTATGTCTATACCGATAGCATCTTTCATTGTGCTTATATCCGAGTTAAGATTTACAACATTCCGGCTTATTCTTTCTTTCATGTTTTCCTGCTGTTTCTGTGCTCTCTGATAAATATTTTTCAAAGATATCATCCTTTGCAGCATCCCTTCCTGTTCCACGATCACAGCTTTTTTACTTTCAATGTGGGAATCCATTACAAAATAGATCACACCGACTGAAAAAAACAGCGTAAAACAGACAAAAAGAGTCAATATGCTTCTTTCCCGCTCACTCAGCCCTGTAAGTTTTTCAAAAATGTTTCCTTTCATTGTCCACCTCTAATTTGACCCTTTTTTTCTCGATTTAGCCGATTTTGATTCTGCTTTTCTTGGTTGGGCATACTCAAATGTTATGTTAAAGGAACTTTTGTCTCCCCTTGTATTTATCTGTCCTCTGCTGATTTCACTTATAAGTTCGTTCTCATTCAGATTGTCCGAAAGCTTGTTGATATCATCAAGATTATCTGCCGTTCCGGCTATCCTGATCTTCCCCTCTTCCCTTATCGAAAGTTCACTGATCTCTATTGAACTCCCTTCATAGGCTATCAGTGGAAATATACCTTCCATGATGCTCAAAGCACTGTAAGGATAAACGGCTCTCCTGTCCGCGGCTCCCTGTTCGCCCTGTATTGTCTGATTCATTACCGATATTGCCTGCCTTAAAGAAGGATATTCTCTGCCCAGAACTTCTTTCATGACAGTTTTCGTCCTCTGGTCAATATCTTCAGTTCTCTTATTCAGATAACTTATTCTCATCTGCATTCCGGCAACAAGAAAAATTATTGCGGCAAAATAAAGTGCCGCTCCGGCAATGATCCTTTTTTTAAGGAAATGAAATCCCCCTTTATAGGCGAACTCCCCTTTTGCAAAATTAACATAGTTACCTCTATCGGGAACACGGGCAGCCATTTCAAGTGTCTGACTTGCCGTAATAACATTAAAAGGGGGTTCAGAAAAGGGTGAGCTGTCTATCATAGTAATGATTTTATCAGTTCCTTCAGGCAGAATATCGTTTATAATTATTGAAACCGGTGCGAAGTTCTCATTGAAAGGAATAAATTTTTCGATCAGTTTCTCGAAAAAAACGGTAATCGCTTTTCTGATCCTCAGTTCAACATCACTCAGCTCTGCTCCACTGCTTATATCAACTCCCGTCTGCAACCATTTTTCAAAATCCTCATCGGGCGTTTCTCCGCTGAAAAATGTTATCAATTCTTTTTTAAGACTTGATATGCCTATGTTTTTAACTATTTTCCCTGAACCTGAAATAAAACAGGAGTAATCATCACCCACGATTATTGCTTTTTCAAGATTTCTGTGACACTGAAAAGCGAGATATTCTTCGGGAATGATGCTCCTTATTTTTTCTTTCCCGGGTTGATCAAAATTTGAAAGATATTTTTTCACCACCTCTTTCTGAATACAGAAGACCTTCGACGGTTCAAGTGGAGAAGTTTTCAACTCAATGATCATGTCTGCTTCTCTGAAAGTTGTATCAGATTCAATATCCTGGGCAACGATTTTTTTCAATTGGTTTTCATTTACCGGTGGATAGTTCCTTGAGAAAAAGAAAATATCTTTCCCCGGCACAACGAAGTCAATATGATCAAAATCCTTGATCATCTCCTTCATCTCATCAAATGTGGCATAAAACATCTTTTCAAAAATTGTTTTGTTATACTCTTTTGAAAATGAGCTGACCAACATTTTTCCGTCATTTATCCTGCATGAAGCAAATTTCATGGCAAACCTCTATCCTTCTCTGTAATAAAACATATTTCCTTCCCTATCAACCACTATTTCAACCCAGCTTTCGATCCCCTCTTTCACCCCTGTAGTCCTTATTCTGTAAACATTGCTGGAAACATCTATTATCCTTGTAATTTCCTTTTCAAGCTGAACACCTTCTTCCGCAACGGCTTTTATAAAGTCATCTGGCTTTGAAAAACCGTCTCTTGCTCTCCTTGCAAGAACTTTTCCAAGCAGTTCTCTCATACTGTCTTCATTGTAAAAGATCGTTGCCGATCTATCAACTGCGTATGCTCTTATAAGAGCTTCCACCATCATCGGCTGAGCTTTCATTATGTTTATCTTCCCAGTGGAGTAAATTGTTATGTGAGGCTCAAGTATTCTATATATCACATCATCAACACCGTAAACCATCATAAGTTCGAGGATCGTATTGAATTTTGCAGTTTTAACTCTGTATCTCGGCTGAAAATCATCATATTGTCTCTGCTTGTGTCCCCCTACCAGATATTTTTCTCCATCAACGAACTTTTCCGTTCCGGGGGTAACCCAGTCGATAATATTCTGTATCAGCTCGATACGGCTCACATATTCTTTCCTTGAAGTGTTTTCAAGAAATATAAAATCATAAAAATCGGGTTCAATTATCGCCTCAAGCATTTTAATGATCGCCGCTCTTCCACCGTAAGCCAGTTGGTTGAGGTTGATTTTATCATCTTCTGTTTCAAACTCGATCCTGAAATCTCCGGGAAACTGAAAAATAGGATCCCCTACTTCCGTATGGGTATAGTCACCTTCTTCTTCGTTTGTTATTGCACCTCTCTGCTCGGACTCTCTTTGTGAGGTAATATCTTCAATGTCAACAAAAGGACCAGCCATTGTGAACGCTCTTAACAACGATGTGTCAAAAGGTACTATGTCCCATATTTCTATTGTCTGACCCATATTGAACTGCTTGAGAACCGCTTCTATCTGTCTTTGAAGATCAAAAATTATTACTGCAAAATTGACCCCGCTTTGAGCCAGAACCTGAGCTTCCGCTTTTCTTTTATAGTTCATTGCCAGTTCAAATTCTGTTCTCGCTTCATAATTCATATCTGTTACCAGAGGAAGTATTATCGATATCATTACAGAAACGATCAGCAGAGCGACCCCTCTTTTTGCAGATTTTAACTTTAAAAATGTCTTTCTAATAAAATTCTTCATAACATCTCAAAAACTCAAAGGTCTTATCATTCTTATGTTTACAACTGTTTCTATCAAATAAGGAGGTTTATCGTAGTGACCGTCATCTACTTCCATTGTAATCTTCACTTTCGTAGGAAGCACATTCAAGTTGTCTGCCGACTCTGTGTTCCATACCGGTCTCCATTCGTCATTGTTGTCATCCCAGAATTCAAACCTTAAACGTTTAAAACCGCTGAAAACCGGATAAACATTTCCCCCTCTCTCAGGAAACTCGTCAACCCAGAAACTTTCTCTCCTGTAAAGCACATTTTCTCCGTCTTCCGATTGACCGTAATACTCTATTTCTGTCTGATCGCACTGTTTTATGTCCGCCTGCATCCTTACCTTGTTTATAGATGCGAAAGTCAAGTGAGTGACCGGAGAATCTTCTTCGGCTCTGAAAATAGTTTTATGTGTCTCTTCGGGACTGCCGGAATTAACGGATAGAAAAGCATTCTGTATGTCACTTCTTATGAGATCGAGTGTAAAGTATATTTCCCTTTCCCTTGCCATGATATCTTTTATTTTCGCCCTGCCGATAAGAATGTTGGAAAAAGAAAAATAGACCGAAGCAACAAGAATGACTGTAATTGACATTGCAACAAGAACTTCGATCAAACTGAATCCTTTATGCTTCATACTTTTCATCTCCCTGTCGGCACTCTGACATTGTCAAGCCTTTTCTGATCAAACCTTCCCGGCGGTTTAGGCGGTGCCGTTTTTCTCGGCTGCATAGGTCCTGGTCTTTGAGGTGCAGGTTCTTTTTGCTGAAACTCTCCAGCCTGTCCCAAAGTTGTAAGGAAATAAGTGAAAACAACTTTTTCTGACTGTTTTTCACCTTTTCCCCAGTAAACGGTCAAAGTGAGCTTCCTTATTCTTTCTTTAAAAAAGTCTTCAATATTTCCTCTTGCCATCCCCATGAATCCGGCAGCCTGTTCCTGATAACCGCCTACATCTCCACTTCCCGGACTGAAGTCAGGCAAAGGAATGAACACCCTGTTTATTGAGTATTTCCATCTGAAATCACGATGTTCCTGTCTGTCAAAAGTTCCTTCGTCTTCAAACTCTGTTTCAGGGACACCTTCTTCTTTGAGCATCACTTCTATATCGTGCATTTTTAATCTTGCAAGCTCGGTCCCGAGGTAAATATTTTGAATTTTTGAAGCATAAAGATAGCTTGCAGAGACAATTCTTGCGACACTGAACAACACTCCCGCAAGAATAACAACTGCGGCTAATACTTCAAGAAGTGAAAATCCTTTCTGTTCCATCATCGTCCCTGTGCATCCTGATCTTCAAGAATATCATGGATTATCCTTACATCGTCACCGAATTCGCCCGGATCTATCCTTGTGTTTAAAAACATATCCGATGAAATATGCGAATATGTTTCATACCCCATATCATCAACTGTACCAAGCCCGAGATAGAACGGTTCAACCCTTCCCTGAGGAAAAATGTAGATATAAACCATTCTGTCATTTTGTTTATCTATAATATGGTCCTGAGTAATAATATCAGGTGTATGGTAAGCAAAAAAAGAGGTAACTGTAAGATTATCTGAAAACTTCCTCGTTTCTGAAGCTCTTCCGAAACTGGGTTTAAGTATCTCTCTTATGCTTCTCCTGTCGGGAATGAAATTTTCATAATGAAAATATTCATCGGCATCTATTCCACCTTCTGAAACCATCTGGGCTCTCTGAAAAAAATTGTCAACTCCTATTGCTCTGCCGGTATCTCTGTTAAAAATATCGCTGCTTTCGCGACTTTCCATCCTTTCTATTATTTCTTCAGCTCTCTGCTCTCTTTCAAAATGTCTTTCAGCTCTTCCGATGAAAATCGGGGTTTCACTGCTTTCAAGCCAGTACTCTCCTGCAGACATATCAATTGCAACTCTGTAATAAAGTCCTGATCTTATGGAATCCATAAATCCTTTCCTTAAAAAAGAGTTGAACTCTCCAAGCTCAGTTGAAGATTTGAATCTTCCAAAGTTGCCGACAGTTACCACAGTGATCCCCGTTATCATCAATATAATCACAAGAACCGCGAGAACTTCTATCAGAGAAAAACCGCAGTTTCTTTTCAAAGCAACATGAGCTGACATCATATTAAATTAATCCCAATTCGTAATATCGTCATTGCCCCCTTCCCTGCCATCGGGACCGAAAGAGTAGAGATCGAATTCCCCCTCATTATGAGTTCCGGGATATATGTAAATATACTCGTTTCCCCAAGGATCTTTAGGTACATTTCTTTCACTGAGTATTCTTTCTTCCACAAGTCTTGCAAGACCATCCTGACTGTCCGGATACCTGCCGAATTCAGTTTTATAGAGATGAAGTGCATTGCTGATCGTAATGATATCCATTTCCGCCTGTCTGATCTTAGACCTGTCAAGGTATGACATGACCCCTACACTTACCGCTCCCATGATCATTGCCATAATTGTAATTACAACCATGATCTCAAGAAGTGAAAATCCTTTTGACACACCCTGGCCGCCGCCTTTGGTCAATGCTTTCAAAAAATCTTTAAACATCGTTTCCTCCTTTTTTATCCAACTGCTTCATTAATCTGCAATATCGGCATAACTACCGCAAAAACTATAAAACCGACAATAAAAGCAAGTGCAACGATCATAACAGGTTCGATCATTGCCGTTAAGCGTTCCATTGTATATGAAACCTCTTTTTCATAGCTGTCAGCAAGAGTTTCAAGCATTTCTTCAAGCTCTCCGCTTTGCTCACCTATGGATATCATCTGTATAACGATCGGAGGAAACTCCCTGCTCCTTTTTAAAGGTACAGCGATTGACTCTCCCTCTTTGATGTTTTCTCTTGCAATGGAAAGTGCTGTCTCTAACACTTTGTTCCCGATAACTTTTTTAACAATATCCATCGCATTGAGAATGGGAACCCCGGAAATAAGCAAAGTGGAAAGGGTTTTTGAAAATCTGCTGATAGCAACTTTTCTGTTTACTTTGCCGAAAACCGGAGCATTTATAAGCACCCGGTTCCACCACATTTCTCCGTTCCCGGAAGAAATATATTTTTTAAATCCTAAAAAACCGGCTACTGAAATAAGAAATAAAACCCACCAGTAGTCACCTACAAATCCGGAAAGTGATATCAAAACTCTTGTCTGGAAAGGAAGAGCCATATCGATATCCTCGAACATTTTTGCCAATTTCGGAATTACAACAGTAAAAAGAACACCCACAACAAGAACTGCAACAAAGAGAAGGATCACCGGATACACCATTGCACTTTTAACTTTATTCCTCAGATCCACCTGTGATTCCATGAATCCTGCCAATCTCATCAGAACTTTATCCGTTGCCCCGCTTTCTTCTCCCGCCGCCAGCATGTTACAGTACAGATCATCAAATATCTTAGGAAAATCCCTTGCACTTCTGCTGAAACTGTAGCCTTCGTTCATTTTCCCTTTTATTATAAGCATCGCATCCTGAAGGGTTTTGTTTTCCTGTTGCTGAGCAACAGCATCAACTGCTTCAACAAGCGGTATTTTAGCTTTCTGAAGAGTAGCAAGCAACCTTGTCATTGAAGCTACTTCATCCATTGAAACCTTGCTTCTACCCAGATAAAGGATGCTCTTCAAACTATCCAGACTGAAGGTATCTTTGCTTGATATTTCTTTTATCTCAGTAACATAAAAGCCGTCAGACAAAAATCTCGACTTAACACTGTTTCTGTTGTCACCTTCAATTGTCCCTTTTTTTTCTTTTCCACTGGCATCTATGATTTTATATGCAAAAAGCGGCATCAGTTATCCTCCTGAGTCCTTAGAAGCACTTCTTCGGGAGAAGTAATTCCCTTTATCGCTTTTAAAGCACCGTCTTCCCTTAAAGTGAGCATCCCGTTTGCAGAAGCCACCTTTCTGATCTCACTTGCATCAAGCCTGTTAACAACTGCTCTCCGGAGTTCATCATCCATATTGATAAGTTCAAAAATACCTGTACGACCGATATATCCTGTCTGGACACAATCATCACAACCTATGTGGCGATAAAAGGGATGCCCCGAATATTCCGCCGGATCAAGCCCCAGCTCTTTCAATATAGCTTCTTCAGGATAATACATTTCCTTGCATTTCGGACAAAGCTTTCTTACAAGTCTCTGGGCAAGAATTCCAATTATCGTTGAAGATATCAGGAAAGGTTCAATATCCATATCTATCAGCCTCGTAAATGCAGTCGGAGCATCATTGGTATGCAAAGTGGAAAAAACAAGGTGTCCTGTAAGAGAAGCGTTGATCGCAATTTCAGCCGTTTCCTTATCCCTGATCTCTCCAACCATTATTATGTCCGGGTCCTGTCTCAGAATGGATCTCAAACCACTTGCAAAAGTAAGCCCTATCTTTGAATTTATGTGTATCTGGTTGATACCTTTAAGCTGGTATTCTACCGGATCCTCCTCTGTTATGATCTTAACATCGGGAGAGTTGATCTCTGTCAGAGCAGAATAAAGTGTTGTCGTCTTTCCACTACCGGTCGGACCGGTTACAAGAAAAATACCATGCTTCATCCTTATCAGTTTTCTCATCCTTTCAAGGTCTCTTTTTGTAAAACCGCTGGCATCAAGAGAAAGCTGCTGAGATCTTTTATCAAGAACACGGAGAACAACCGACTCACCGTGAATACTCGGCAGAGTTGAAACACGGAAATCTATGTCATTACCTGCTATTTTAACCTTGATATTTCCGTCCTGCGGCAATCTTCTTTCCGAAATATTAAGTCTGCTCATGATCTTTATTCTGGTTATAAGCCCAGCCTGAGCCGCTTTGGGAACCCTTTGAACCGAATAAAGTTTACCATCTTTTCTGAAACGGACAAGAACCTCATCTTCAAAAGATTCAAAATGGATGTCACTGGCTTTTTCCTTTACAGCTTTAGCTATCGTATTGTTAACGAACCTGATTATGGGAGCTTCATCATTGGAGTCAATAAGGTCGGGAATTTCCGTATCAAGATTTCCCGCCATATCTGCAAACTCCTCAGCGTTCAAAACCTCCCCTTCACTGTCTATTTTACTGTATGCATGGTTTATCAAGTCAGTTATCTTTGTTGACGGAAGAAGATGGGGAACAACATCACACTTATATATGATATAAAGCTGGTTGAACAGAAAAACAGGATAATTTTCAGACAGGACAATGTGGAGCTCTTCTTCTTTGAAAAGGGGAAGAGCTTTGAATCTTTTTGCAAGAACAATTGGAAATTCAGATAAAAGAGTGGGATCCAGTTTTTTTAAAAGTTCTTCTTCAAGCATAGGTATCCCTGTTATTTCCGAGACAACCTCTATAAGTTGCTCAGGACTTATGAAACCCTCCGCAACCATTATTTCCCCTACCTTTTTATGTGTCGTACCATTTTTCTGGATATCAAGTGCAGCCTTCACATCATCGCTGACAGAATACCCTTTTTCGACAAGTATTTCACCGATTTTTTTCCTCATTCCTCACTCCATATCAAGCTCGGGCACAAATTCTTCAAAGAAGTTATCCTCAATGGATTTGATCATTTTAAGATCTTCATCTTTAACCTCTTTTGCCCCTTCCGGAGTTACAATGATAGATCTCGGTTCCCTGTTTTGTGCCTCAAGTCGAAGAAGCTCTTCAACTTCTTTTGCATTCACTTCATTTACAGTATTTACAATGGAAAGAAGTGCCCCCCTTTTTTTCTCAAGATAAACGCTTCCCTCAAAAGTTTGATAATCCCTGTAATATCTTCTTGCAAACTCATCTCTTTCCTGAACTTTTCTTTCAAGGATCCTCTGAAAATCCTCTCTGCTTTCAATTATGTGAGGCGTAATTATTATCAGCAGATTAACTTTTTTCTTTACTGTTCTTTTGTATCTGAAAAGAGCCCCTATGACCGGAATATCTCCAAGCAGGGGAACTTTACTTTCAGCTTCAGTAATTGAATCTTTCATTAAACCGCCGATAACTATCGTCTGTCCATCTTCAGCATTTATTATGGTTTTCGCCTGTCTTTTCGTTGTTGCAAACCCGAATGCTGTCTGGGCACCAAGCTCTGTGATCTCCTGATTTATATCAAGAGTCATATATCCGCTTTCATTTATCTGAGGTTTTATTTTCAGTTTCAGAGCAACATCCTCTCTGGTGTAAGTAAGAGTGCTTCCCGCAGTTCCGCTTATTATGTTCCCGGACTGAAAAGGGATCGTTTCTCCAACTATTATCTCAGCTTCTTCGTTGTCAGTTGTCAGAAGATGCGGAGTTGACATTACATTTACAGCCGAGTCATTGTGTGCCGCATTCAGGATCATACCCAGAGATGGAACTCCGCCCAGGATCCCTATTCCCGGGATACCGTCAGTTCCCTCAATGGAAGGACCGACCATACCGGCAACAAGTCCGGGAGAGACGCTCGTGTC
The DNA here is from genome assembly GCA_007136595.1 of Candidatus Sumerlaeota bacterium. Classification (GTDB taxonomy): domain Bacteria; phylum UBP6; class UBA1177; order UBA1177; family UBA1177; genus SLGQ01. Next base: position 13,582 of record SLGQ01000010.1, read on the forward strand.
AAGTGCTTTGCCAAAAAACAGCGGAACAGTCTCTCCTCCTATGTTTACCCGGAACCCGGCAGCTGCATAAGCATTTCCGTATTCAAGAGTATCATCTATGTTAACTTCAAGTATTGCAGCTTCAACAAAAACCTGCCTTCTTCTCACATCAAGCTGGTCAATAACCCTTTTAAGATTTCTGTAATCCTGTATGGAAGAAACTATGACCAGAGAATTTGTTGCTTCATTTGATGATATCTGAATTTCTCCCTCAAAAACATCAGTCCCTTTCTGAGCTTTTTTAGCACCTCTTTGAGCACCGCCGCTCCTTGAAAGCTGATTAAGGGTTTTTACAAGGTCTTCCGCTTTTGCATTTTGCAGTTTCACAACATGTATTTCACCTTCTCCCTCAACCTCTCTGTCAATGTGATGAATTATTTCAAGAACAAGTGCGTAAGTTGCCTGACTGCACAGGATTATAAGCTGATCGCTCCTCTCATCTGCAACTATGTGGAGATAAAGATTGTCACTGGAAAACCCGTCATCATCCTGATCGGCAGATTCTTTTGGCGGTGCAGGTGATTTCTTATCTTTAGCTCCGGCAACACCGGTCAACTGAGGTTTATCCTGAGCAGGAGCGGCACCTCGACCTCTTCCCTTTCTTGCAGGTCTCCCTGTCGTCCTAGTAAAATCTCTGAAAATATCTTCCAGTATCTTTTTTGCATCAGCGGCTACTATATGGTTCAGCTTAACAAAATAGAGTTTTGCAGTATCAGTATCTGAAGGTTTATCAAGTTCCTCTATCAAAGTTCTCATTTTTCTGATATTTGCCGCATAATCAACTACAATAAGGGTGTTTTCATCAAAAACAAGAGATGTCCCGGCTCTGTTACGGAAAAGTTTCAAAACATTGTCCATATCCTGAGCTGGAACATGCTCAAATTTTAAAATCGTGGCAACCATCTGAAAAAGATCGGGAACATCTGTCCCTTTATAAAAAGGGATCCTCATCTCCGGAATAGATTTTTCACGGGTAATAATGGTAAACTTCCCATCCTCTGAAATACTGAAGTTGTTAACGGCAAGCAGAGTAAGGAATGTCCTGTATGCCTCTCTCAATGTTACCATCTGGGGAGCCATCAAATTTACTTTGGCTTTACCGAGATTATCGGGAAGTATGAAGTTTTTATGAAGCAACTCGGAAAAAGTTTTAACCACATTTATAAGATCTTCATCCATGAAATCGAGCTTGATCTTCTGATTAAGATCCATCGGTTTAATGTGCTTCACTTCAATTTTTATCCTGTCACCTTCCTTTTTTTCAGTTACTTCCAGTTCTCTGTCCAGAATGGTTTTCGGTCTTGGAGGGGTAACTGTCCTGACACTGGGCTCTTCTCCGCCTTCCGGATCACCGTCATCGTCGGCATCTGATTGTCCGGCATCTTTTTGGGGAAGTGACTTTACCTTTTGACTCAGCCTCGGCTTAACCCTCTTGTCAAGTCCTCTCAACCGGGCATCAATATTCACAGGGAGCTTTATATCCTCTTCTTCCTCTTCCGCAAAAACAGTGGCCGATAACAGTACCAGCAAAATCAGAATTACACATTTTTTTAAAAACATCCTTCTCTCCATACTTATTCTATTGTATATTCTAAAGTTTGATTATTTCCTCTTCTGATGATATCTATCGAGATATTCGAGGCACTTTGAAGCCTTGAGTAAGCTTGAAGGGCTTTGTCAGGGCTGGATATATCTATTCCGTTTATCGACTTTACAATATCTCCGTTTTGGATACCTATCCTCTGATACAAACTTCCATTACGGATATTGAGTATTCTGAAACCGTTCTCTTTTCTTGCAGGAACGATCCTTGCCTGTGTTGCAAGAGCATTGAGGTTCCCGGTAGCTTTCTGAAGATCCTGCCTTCTTATGACATACTGGTTTTCACCCACCTGCTTTATCTGGAAGTCATCATCTGCCTGAGGTGCCGGACGACCCCTGTCTGCCACTCTGGGTTCCTGCTGCGGTTGAGATTTTGCCTCACCGACACCCTCTCCGATACATCTGATACCCTGATTAGTATTAAAGATCACAAGATTACGCCAGACAAAGCCGATCTTAATGCCGTCTTTAACTTCATCCCCTACTCTTGAAACATAAACACTTTCAGATCTTCCACGACCCTCTCTAAGCAAAGCAACAGACTCTTCCCACTGATCTGCAACGATCGTACCCCCGATATTCATATCAGGCAGTCTCGGACATTCACCGGGATTTTCAATGTAGTAAATTATATCTTCAACACTTGCCTCACGGCTCTCTGAACGACGGTCTGCAACCGAAGCACCGCCATCTCCCTGACCCTGCATTTGGGGAAGAGTCAGAAGACGGTTTTCCGCATTGAAAATGTTGTACGAAAGAATATTGTCACTTTCATCTCCGAAATTGAAAAAGCCCTGACCTGACCTTAAAAGAGCATCTTCCATTGTGCTTGCATAGTAGCTTCTTCCGACAGGTACAAAAACCTGATCATCTTTAACACCGATGGAAATGAAAAAGCCGATAATGCTCGACATCGAAAACACTATCGAACAAAACAGGGCGACATTTAGTATTGTTCTACTCTTTATCAACGCTACGCACCTCACATTAAACAAAAAACTGTATATTAAAAGCAATTTTTGTACCAGAAAATTAGCCAAGTGATTTCAAGATTTTAAGCAGAAAAAGCGGGTGACAAACAGTCAATTTGACATATTGGCACAACAAAAAGACATTGATGAAGCATATAGCAGGATAAATTCCAGACAGATTATTTACTGCCTGAAAAGACATCTCTCACATATCATCCCAGTCCCAGTCGTAATCCTCATAGCATTTTACCGTGCTGTCCTTGTTTTGACATACTTCGTAATCTTCTTCGTCAAAATATTTATTGTTTTCTTTTACTCTCTCAACCAGTTCTTCAGCCAGTTCTGTAGGCAGCAAAGGGTTATAAGCTATAACAATTTCTTGAGAATCAACAAAAGAAGACAGATCGAATGTTTCAAGAACATCATTCCTTGTAATATAGAGGAACAAGGCACCTTCAAGCTTTGGAAGCGAAAATGATTTAAGAGAATTGTTTTTGTGAACAAAAAGATCCTCATCAAGCTCCTGCAATTTTGGAACATCAAACAATTCAAGAGATTCATTAAACATTAAATAGATATCTCCCCACCACATTTTATCAAGCTCAGGAAGAGAAAGTTCCTTTAATGAATTATTCATTGAAACACTGAAAGCATGTGTCACTTCTTTCAAACTTTTTAAATCAACTTTTTCAAGCAGAGGATTCATATCAATAAAAAAGCCGGGACCCGCTTCCCTTAATTTTGGCAGTAATAATTTTTTCAGTTTCGGGTTATCCCAAATATCAAAACGACTCCAAACCTCTTCAAGACATGGAAGAACTATCTCTTCCAGATCGGTTTCTTCAATGTAAATATCCCCTGTTATAACACGGCAGTTCACAATGGAATCCAAATCCTCCTTACTGGTGACTTCAACACTAAAATCACATTCATCAATAAGATCCGTGGCTTCACAACCATTTTCGTCATTTTCGTCATTTTCGTCATTTTCGTCATTTTCGTCGGTTTCGTCGGTTTCATCGGTTTCATCATCCGGCACATCAGTTAAATCATCGGCATCTTCTGGATCATCGTTCACTTCACCGGAATCTTCATCTGTATTTTCCTTATCCTTGTCTGCTGTTTCATCTTTTCCGTTTCCGGAATTTCCACAAGAAACAACAACGAACATCATAACAATAAAAAACATCAAAAACTTTTTGATCATAAATTTTCCTCCTGTTTTTTAACGCAAATAACACGATGAGACCACTCAAAGATGCCGGCTTTCACGGCACCAGACTTAAAGCTTACAGCTACATTTCTGCCATTCGCTGCCATCGAAGACGACCCAAAAGAGCATGTATAGCCAAAAACATTCAAGTCCCCCTCACAGTCGGGATTGCAAGCAGATTGATCAAATACAAAAGCTTCGTTGTTTTCATCTTCAACAGCATCACACCAAGGATCCTGCCCTTCAGGTTTTGGATATTCCGTCTGCGGACAGTTCTGAATAAGTGTTCTCAATTCACTTATGGTAGGCAACCTTCCACCAATATCTTTGCAGTAAGCTTCCCCATCATACCATCCCATGTAATACGAAGATGCTTGTGACCAATCCATTCCGTCATGTGAGTGACAGAATTTATTATCATCGGGACAGGCATTACTCCGGTCATCTTCTTTCCTAGATTCATTATACTGGTTGTAACATTGATTCTCACAAAGCTCGTCTCCGCACCATATAAATAATGAGTAAGTAGTGCAACTTCCATATTTTACTTTTTTGTGATTGACCTCTCTGCCGGGGAATGGCGATGCCATATCTAATGGGCGTTTGTCACAACCGTAAGCAAATTTATCTCCCAAATACACTTCATAAAAGATACCTCTGCTATCAAAAAGAGGGGTGTCCCTAAACTGCCACACAACTATAATGTCTTCAGCGTTTAAAACAAATTCTTCGATCGTAACACCTTCCGCTTTTAAAATAGTGATCGTCGCAATTTTATCACTGTTGTTTATTACCCGGTATTCAATCTTCGGACTCACATCTTCATTATCGCATCCTATAAAAACCATTGTTAAGAGCAGAATAATTACTCCTAAGATTTTATGCATTTTAAATTCCCCGCTTTAAGTTACATTATCTCCTGCCACCCTTAAGCAATACATCCCGAAACAACAACTTCTAAAAAACCTTGCGGTGGACAGAAATTGAATGGCATGTATCACAAAAACTGAGAAAAGTTATCATGCTCATCGCAAAAGTCAACAAATAAATCAATAATTGCAAACTTGATTTTTCACCAAATTTTTATTTGACTTCCGATATTCTTTTTTCTATTATTCCTAAATTGGAGGCGATATGAAACCGAGCCCGCACGACCAGTTTTTCATTAAAACTTTCTCTGACAGAAACAATATGACTGT
>SLGQ01000035.1 GCA_007136595.1 Candidatus Sumerlaeota bacterium
GCAATGACGGAAGGATATCTTCGGGCGATGAAAAGATCGGCGAAATAAGTTCATTTGATGGCGACCGTATAGTTTTTGAAAACTTGAATATCTCATACGGTGAAGGTGAAGAGAAACATTTTCTTGTAGCTCTTGATCTAAGATTGAAAATAGGAGAAATGGCACAGATCCAGATACCCCGAGCAGGCGGCTTGAGACTTGACAGGAACAGTACCGATGAAATAGCAGAACTTCCTGTAACATCGAAAGTTTTTGAATACGACTGCCAGGAAGGTGACGCAGGTTGCGAGGACTTTCTTGATGATGACAAAGGTTGCAGCTGCTCCATAGTGACAACTCCTCAAAGTGATACTGTTCCATTCCTGTTATCGGTACTTTTCTTTTTATCAGTTTTTGCTAGAATAAGTTTAAGAAAAGGAAAAAAAGATATCTCATAGATCTTGCTTTTGTCAGGCAAGGTGTCCTAACAATCATAAATTATTGATATAAATTCCAGTGATGTAATTTTTTCAAAATAGTGCTTGAAATTTATAGTATTTTATTTTATTATACTATTTAGCTGTGTTGGTCGGGTACAGTTTTGTTCATTGTTTTATTGTATAAATGGTTTTTACGGAGGTGATCTTTATGAAAAGGAAGTTAATGATTTTATCTGTTTTTTTTATGCTCCCGTTATTTGTTCATGGAGCTTTGGGACCTGAGGTGTCCAAAACTCACGATGGCAAATTGCTCAGATGGGAAGAGGGTAGCCGTGATTACTTTGTCATGTTCAAATCTCTGATAGAAAATCTTGTTACTACTCCGTGTCCTCCTCAGAGTAACGAGCCTTTAGGGTGTGACCCTCCCAACAATCCTCAGGCGGATGCCTGTATTGATTACCATACCGGAAGCACATTTACACTTGAACCTCATCATATCCCCGAAGATGCTTTTGTCGAAGCGGCTTATCTTATTTGGACAACCAATGTTGATCCCGACAATTTTCATGGTCCTCTCGACAATTCCGTTACCCTTTCATTTAACAGCAGGTCGGGAGCAGTATCACATTCTAAAACGGTGACATCCCACATAAACGGCACGATGACCACTCCCCCTTCTTTTGAATTTGAAGCCGCTGAAATAACGGCAAGAGGAGCTCCGCCTAATGTAGGTGCATTTACATACAGAGTCGAAGTGACCGATTTCATGCAGGAAATAATACATCTTGGAAGAGAGGAAGGAAGTGCTTATGACGGGTACTCTCTTATGGGTGATTACAATGTTAAAAATATGACTTGCAATGCCCATGTTGACTATGTTCAAACTTCGCTTATGGTTGGTGACTGGGTTTTGTTTTTTATTTATACTTCGGAACATATAAGACCTAAAAAAATATATGTCTATAACGGTTTTGAAGCTTATCAGCATCAATCGGAGGATATCCTTGTTGCCGGATTTGAGCTTCCGGACGAAGCTGAAATGAGACTTACAATGGTTGTCCATGAGGGAGACCCCGGGCTTTTCGGTGCAAATCAGGGCAATCCTCTGGCTCCTGCAGTTCCTGAAGCTCTTTCTATAAGCGGAGCTTCAACTTTTGACTGGATAATGCTTTCAAACATTTGCAATCCTTTTACCACATCAATGACCGGTGTAACTTATGTTGAAGTATTTAATTCCATATCAAGTTTTTATGGTTGGCAGGACGAAGTGCCTTACTGTATAGGTGGAGTTCCGCCGAATTATGACCTTAATGAAATGGAATACGGTATAGATGTCGATACTTTTTTCTTCAGTGCCATGGATCCCCTTTTTGCACCCCATCTTGTTCCGGGAGACGACCATCTCTGGCTTAAAGTTGGAGCCAATCAGGATCTGATATATACCAATCTTTTGATTTTAAGCATTGATACCAAAAGACCTAAATTTGATATTCCGCCCAACCCCGATACACCTGACGGAAGGGAAAAAAATTACTGTTCCTGTTCCCCTGATGATGATGCGGTATGCGAAGACAGACCTTTTTACTTCACCATTAAAGTTGAAAACTGGGGAGAAAACATAGCTCACAATGTAACAGTTCAGGACGCACTTCCGTCAAATGTTGTTTATATTCCCGGAACGACAGAAAAACTTGTGAGAAAAGACTGGGTGACCGGAGAGTGGGAAAAAATTCCCGATGTAAACGGTGAATTTCCCCTTACTTCTCCGACACAAGTGGCAGACTCCATGTATTACTGTAACAGTGTGACTTTTGAATGTCAGGACAGCATTCTCATAAGATTTAAAGTTAAGCCGGTAGAAGGGATACAGAAGCATGATGTCATAAGGAATTCCGCCACAATAACAGACAACACCGGTATTGAATATTTTTCCAATTCATCTGTTCCTCTAAGACTCAGAATGGGTAATTGTCCATCCATAACAGAATGTCCCGAGCCTTCAAAAGAACAGTGCGGCGGACTGGGTGGAAATGGCGGTGAATGCACAAAAGATGGAGATTGTGATAACGGAACTTGCGTTGATGGACAATGTGTTTCATCCGGTTCCCACGATCTGACCAGCGACGCTGTGATAACTTTTGAAGAAGGTATAAACTCTCCAAAAAGTGAAGGGGCATCTATAATAATTGCGAATCCATCAGAAAACCTTGTAGTTGGACAGTTCACCCTTCTTGCAACCGGAGACAAAGAAAAATCATTTGAATTTCTGGGAACCAACATAACGGTAACAAGGAACGACAACAGTACAACATTGAATAACTTCCGCATTGTTCACGATAAAGAAGGAACCGGTTCAGTAAGCAAAGGGGATAAAACCATTGCGACAGCAGGTAACATGACCGGAGACGGAGCAAACCTTAATGTAATAAATGAATCCGACAGAATTTTTTCTGCCGGCACGCTCCACAGTTTCCTGATAGTTCTTGATGCAGAATATAGCGGAGAAACAGTTACCAATGTAAGGTTCAATGTTGAGATAAACGGACCTGAAGCAATACTTGTCAGGGACGCAGGCAAAGTGACAGTAAAAGGTGACAAGATCACCTTTGCCGAATTCCGTTTTGAACCGTCAAACGGATTCATAGCTACCAAAGGACTTAATGATCCGGAAGTTCCTCCAATTGAAAACATGGAAGGAGTCGTTCCTGTTCTTCAAGTAAGGACAAAATCGATGCAGGGAGGAGACACCATTGATTCTATTACAGTCAGAACTCTTGGTCAGTCGGTGAAGTTCGGGAGCGGTATAAGAAAGGCTTATCTTTATCTTGATAAAGACAATGATGGGACTATTTCGTCAGGAGATGAAAAGATCGGAGAAATAAGTTCATTTGATGGCGACCGGATAGACTTTGAAAACTTGAATATTTCATATAGTGAGGGCGAAGAAAAGCATTTCCTTGTAGCTCTTGATCTAAGATTGAAAATAGGAGAAATGGCACAGATCCAGATACCCCGTGCCGGAGGATTAAGACTTGACAGGAACAGCACCGATGAAATAGCAGAGCTCCCTGTGACATCAAAAGAGTTCCGTTATGAATGCCGGGAAGGAGATCAAGATTGTCTTAATTTTCTTGATGATGACGGTTGCAGTTGCTCAATTATAACTTCTCCCGATGTGAACGGAAGGTCCATGTTAAATATTTTAACGATTCTGCTTGTTTTGCTTCTCAGCTTCAACTTAAATAAAATAATTGGAAAAAAGCCTGAGAATACAGTGCTTTAGGCTGTCAAGGGGTTTGTGTCCCACTAAAAAAATCAAGTCTTTCGTTGCAAATTCGCACTTAATTGTATAACATTTATGGTCTTGTTCTGTCGAAGTGGTCGAAAACTGCTTTGATGAACATAAATTATTAACGGAGTTGTTGGTGTTTGGTCATAAACTATTTATACTACGGAGGAGCCCGTGAAAAAACAAATTGCTTTTTTAATTATTTCAATTTTTTTATTTGGAACATTGTCAGCCCGCCTGGGTCCCAATGTTTCAGTTACAGCAGACGGTAAAACTCTCAGATGGGAAGAGGGTAGCCGTGATTACTTTGTTATGTTCAAATCTTTGATAGAAGACAGATTCGGTAATGCCGGACAACCCGGAAACCCGCAAGCTGATTCCTGCATAGATTACAACACAGGCAGCACTTTCCGTCTTGAATCACACCATATTCCTGATGATGCCTATGTTGAAGCTGCATACCTTATCTGGACAGCCGCCCACGATCCGGGCAATATCAACGGTACGACAGACAACTGGGTAACACTTTCTTTCAGGAACAATGATGGATCGATCACCCTTGAAGAAACAGTTACATCCCCTATAAGCGGAACTCTCAACACACCACCGAGCTTTGAATATGAAGCTTTAAGAGGTTTTGACAGTCAGGCTGGCACAGAAACAGGCATTTTTACTTACAGAATGGATGTCACTCATTTCATGCAGGAAATAATTGAAATGGGTAGAGAAGCAGGTAGTGCCTATGACGGTTATTCTCTCCTTGGAGATTATAATGTAAAAAATATGGACTGTACAAACCATGAAGCTTATGTGCAGCGTTCCGTCATGGTTGGTGACTGGGTGTTGTTTTTTGTTTATACTTCTGAAAGGATCCAGTTCCCTAAAAAAATATATGTCTATAACGGACTTGAAGAGTACCACCATGAATTTGAAGACATTAATGTTACCGGATTCGAGCTTCCCGATGAAGCTGAAATGAGACTCACAATGGTTGTCCATGAAGGTGACCCCGGGCTTGTAAATACTTCCCCTATTACCGGTGGCTCAACGATACCTGAAGCTTTGAGAATCAGCGGAGCTTCCACTCCTGATTGGCTTTACCTTACCAATATATGCAACCCTATGATGGCACAGGGGGCTTTTCAGTATGTTGAAGTTTTTAATATGGTTTCAAGTATGTACGGCTGGGAAGATAACTGGCAGTCCACACCTTACTGCGTAGGCGGTGTTCCACCGAATTACAATACATCTGAACTTGAGTATGGTCTAGATGTTGATACATTTGTTATAAGTGCCCTTGATCCTCTTTTTGCACCTCATCTTATTCCGGGAGATGATCATTTGTGGCTTCAGGTTAGCGCAAACCAGGATATGATATGGACCAATCTTCTTATTTTAAGTATTGACACCAAAAGACCCAAGTTTGATATTCCGCCTAACCCCGATACACCTGACGGAAGGGAAAAAAATTACTGTTCCTGCCCGACTGAAGATGATGCGGTATGTGAAGACAGACCTTTTTATTTCACCATTAAAGTTGAAAACTGGGGAGATAATGTAGCAAACAATGTTACAGTGAAAGATGTTCTTCCGCCACTTGTTAATTACATTCCCGGCACGACAGAAAAGCTTGTGAGAAAAGACGGTATAACAGGAGAGTGGGAGAAAATTCCTGATGTCAACGGACAGTTTCCCCTTA
>SLGQ01000162.1 GCA_007136595.1 Candidatus Sumerlaeota bacterium
CAGATTTGTTCTGTCCCAAATTTTTACCGCTTTAATAATGTTTGTTATGGTTTTTATATGGATATCTCTTTACAGTTTTTCCATATCTTCAGAAAGAGAAAGGTTTTTTACCGGAACAATAGGATATGACACCGCTTTCAGATTGATAAATTTATTCGGGGCAACTGCCTGGATTTTGCCGGCTCTTTTTATTTTTGTTCTTTTGTTGTTTTTCAATGCCCGATTATTCAGACATTTTATTGTAAATACCGTAACATTTTTATTTTTAATGCCATTTTTTGCAGTGTTGTCTGAACACATCAACTTCTATGGCATGGAAAATGAAAATTATTTCGGACACTTTATATATACCAATTTCTTTCAGACTTATGTTGGCAAGACAGGCTTTTTTCTGATATTTGCTTTCTGGATGTTAATTTATTCTGTCATTTCTTTTAACTTCTCTTACTTTTTTATTTTTAGAAAATTGAAAGAACTGTTTGTTTACCTTAAAGAAAAATTGTCCGGTATAAGTTTTAAAAGGAAAAAAACAGATGTTGAAAGTGAAAGTTTTTCCGATGATGGTTTTGTCCGTGAAGAAGCGGAGGATTCCTTTGAAAAGAAAGATTTTGAGTTGAAAAGTCTTGGTGGAATGGATTCTGAAATTCCGGAAGAAGAAGTTTTTAAAGAGGAAACAGAAGAGGAGATAGAGGAACCTGTTGAGCCTGAAAAAGAAAAAATAACGGTTAAGGTGAGTGAGAAACTTAAAGAAAAGGGAAATGACAGGGAACTTAGAAAGTTCAAGGATTATAAACTCCCCCCTCTCCACATGCTTATGCCTGAAGATAAAGCTGTGGTGGTCAAAGACAGGGAAATTAAAGTTCAGAACATAGCTGTACTTATTGAAAGGAAGCTTCTTGAACACAGAATAAAAGTGAAGGTTCAGGGTGCTACCATAGGTCCTGTAGTTACAATGTTTGAAGTTGAGCTTGGGGAAGGGGTCAGAGTCAATCAAATATCTGCAATGGAACAGGATCTCAGTGTATCAGTAGGTGGAAAAAAAGTGAGGGTTGTTGAAAGGATACCGGGAAAACCTTATATCGGAATAGAAGTTCCAAACGAAGACAGGTTGATGATACGATTAAGAACCATTTTAAAGAGTGATGTTTTCGACAGGGAAAAAGCAAAAGGGCTTCCAATAGTTCTCGGACAGGATGTTGACGGCAAGCCGTATGTGGCGAACCTTACAAAGATGCCTCATCTCCTTGTTGCAGGAACTACCGGGAGTGGAAAATCGGTTGGAATAAACACATTCATAATGTCACTTTTGTTCAATCTCAGACCTGATGAAGTGAAATTTCTCATGATAGACCCTAAAGGGAATGAATTTAATGTTTATGAGGGGATTCCCCATCTCCTTCTTCCAGTTGTTGTTGACAGCAAGAAAGCGGCAAAAGCTCTTGCCTGGGCTGTTAATGAAATGGAAGAGAGGTTCCACAAACTTGCTGAAAACATGGTCAGGGATATTGAAGATTACAACAGCAAAGTTGAAAAAGTTAACGGGAACCTGAAGAGTGAAGAAGATTTCATGACAAAAATGCCTTATATAGTTGTTGTCATAGATGAATTTGCCGATCTTATGATGGTGGCAGGTAAAGATGTTGAAGTAGCAGTTTCCCGTATTGCTCAGAAAGCGAGAGCTGTGGGGATCCACCTGATAGTTGCAACTCAAAGACCCACAAGAGATGTGGTGACAGGTCTTATAAAAGGGAATCTCCCGGTAAGAATAGCTTTCCGTGTTGCTTCATCTCTTGATTCAAGGACAATTCTTGACTGTAACGGTGCCGAACTTCTTCTCGGTCATGGTGACATGCTGTTCATTCCTCCAGGATCATCTGAACCTGTGAGAGTTCATGGAGCATTTGTAGGGACACCTGAAATAAAAACCGTTGTTAAGTATATAAAAGACCAGTTTCCTGAAACTGCTGTTGCAGATGATTCGGGTGTAAATATTTCTCCTGAAGACTTTCTTGAAGAATCATCAGACAGCTTAACGGGCGGTGACGAAGAGAAAGATCCGCTTTATGATGAAATTCTCGATTATGTCAAAAAGTCGGGTAAATGCAGTGCCAGCATGCTTCAAAGAAAATTCAAGATAGGGTATAACCGTGCATCAAGAGCAGTTGATCAACTTGAAGAAGATGGTGTAATATCACCTGCTGACGGTGCAAAACCCCGCCAAGTTCTTATATCTGAGGAAGATTGATAAAGAGAAAATCTTTTCACAGAATCAATATTTCGGTGGAAACATCTGACGGACTTCACTATCGTTGTTGATTTTTCTTGTTTTATCAGCTATATTATTATTTGTGCGGGGCATTAAATTTTTTTTGATCGACTGGAGTTTGCTATGAATTTTAAAATTTTTTTGTTTTTTGTCATTTCATTTTTCCTTGTTTTTTCATGTGCCGTAGAAGAGGATGATCCTTTTAACGGTGAGTCAAATGATGACCCTGTTTCGGTCAACGACGATGAAAATGTTGAACAGGATGATGCGGCAGATGAAACGACAGATGAAACGACAGATGAAGAAGTTGTTGATGTTCCTGATGATGACACAGGTGAACAGCCTGATGAAATTCCTCAGGGAGAAAAACTGGACGATGTTACCGGATTTTATGCTGATGCTACCGCTGAATCAATTACTTTGAATTGGAGCAATCCTGAGATGGAAGGTTTCCAGTATGTTGTTCTTGTCAAAAGAATGGACAGATATGCTGAGAACAGGGAAGATGGAGAAATAATTTATCAGGGGGGCGAAGAAGGTCACTTTATCGATGATGTTGAGATAGGAGATACATATTTCTTCACGATTTTTGCCTGCTATGGTTCCCGTGGATGCAGTAAAGGTGTAAATGCCTATGCTGAACCCTGCTATACACAGCTTGATGTCGTTTTCAGCATGGATGTTTCAACTACAATGGGTTTTATACTTCAGGATCTGGAAAATGAGATAGGTCTTGTCTGGGATTTTATTCAAGGTACTTTTTCAGAAAAACCGAGAATGGGTCTTACAGTTTTTGTTGATGATGTCACCGTCACAAATGAAGGAGAACCTTTTGATTCAAGGGATCTGCTTAAGGCAGAATTTAATAAATGGTATCAACACACTTCAACAAATAAGCAGACACAGTCTAATCTCAATAACGGTGACTGGCCCGAAAACTCTCTTGATTCGATTGCTTTTTCTGCAAGAGATTTTAACTGGAGAGATGCGGGAAAGACCTTGAGAGTAATAATTCATGCAACCGATGATACTTTTTATGAACATCCCGATAAATTTAGCAATGGTATTCAAGTTGAATATACTTATGACGGAACCATAGATCTTCTGGTTCAGGAGAATATAAGAGTCGCCGCTTTTGCCGCAAAACTTGGCGGACGACTTGGAAACATAGATGTTAAGCCGGGATTTTTTACCGATTATAATGGAAAACCTTCGATCCCTGAAGCAACGGGTGGCGAAGTTTATTTCATTGAGGATGTTAAAAACGGACATCTCAATGTTTATCAAGCTGTAAATGATTTCATTGAAAATGCAATGTGCAAATCTTATGGTCAGAAATAGAGCTCCACTTTGTGCCCTTCATGCTCTAAACCACAAAAGACACAAAGAACACTAAGAAAAGCATCAGCTTTCCCTCTTAAAATATTGACGGAACTTCATAATTAAAGTAGAAAAGGGGTAATCTAGGATAAGGAGGGAAAATAAACGATGGCTGCTGAAAATTCCGCAAAAGAAACATAAAACTTCAAAAACTATATTTTTTAGATATTATTTTTTCGGAAAAAGATTTTTTTTGCACATTAAAATTTGGAAGGGAAAAGGTTTTGTCTAATAATATATTGAAACTTATCAGTTCAGGTGAAAACGAGAAAGTTGAATTCAAAGAATCTTTCAGAAAAGAAGTAATTGAGACAGTGGTTGCTTTTTCAAACACGAAGGGCGGGAAAATAATAATCGGCGTTAATGATAAAAAGGAAGTTGTCGGAGTTAATATAGGAAAGGAATCTATTCAGCAAATCTTAAATCAAATCAAACTGTCAACTCAACCTGCTGTAATTCCTGATATTGATGTCTTTGAACTGTTTGGAAAAGAAGTCCTTATAATCACATGCGATGAATATCCAGTAAAACCTGTTTCTGTTAAAGGGAGATATTATAAGAGAAAAGGTAACAGCAATCATTTGATGAGTTCCTCGGAGATTTCTGATCTTTACATAAAAGTTCTCAACCTTTCCTGGGATGCTTACGAACATCCTTACGGTGAAATAAAAGATCTTGATATAAACAAGATCCAGAAATTTCTTAAGAAAATTAATGAAATAGGCAGGTTTTATGTTGACGGAACACCGATTCAAACTCTCGAAAAGTTAAAATACATAAAAAATCAGAAACCGACACTTGCAGCCATGCTTCTTTTTGCAAAAGAACCTGTCAGGATGCACATAAGAGTGGGAAGATTTAAAAACGACATCACCATAATTGATGACAGAGAAATCACAGACACTCTTTTTGAGGCTGTTGAAGATGCAATGAAGTTTATTAAAACATATATGATGGTTGCTTACGAGTTTGATGGAAGTATTCAGCGTATTGAAAAATGGGATTACCCTATAAAGGCAATTCGTGAAGCAGTCCTTAATGCTATCGTTCACAGAGATTATCGCGAGTCGTCAGATACCCAAATAAAGATATATGACAATAAAATAGTTATTTTCAGCCCGGGAAAACTTTACGGAGACCTTACTGTTGAATCTCTCAGAAATAAAAACTATCAATCAAGTATCAGAAACAAACTTATTGCTGAAGCATTTTATCTTACTGGAAACATTGAGAAATACGGCACAGGTTTTATAAGGATTGAAAATGAGCTGAAAAGCTATCCCAATAATTCTTATGAGTTTAAAGAAATATCAGGCGGAATGCAGATAACATTTTACAAAAAAGATGCACCTGTAAATGCACCTGTAAATGCACCTGTAAATGCACCTGTAAATGCACCTGTAAATGATTTGCAGAGAAAGATACTTGATGAAATGCTTTCCAACAAAAAAATAACATATAATGAATTAGCAAAATTGCTTGGTAAGAACCGTACAACGATCATGAGAAACATTCAAAAACTCATTGAGTTGGGTATAGTTGAAAGGGCAGGTTCTGCAAAAGGTGGATATTGGGAGATAACGGAGGAAAAACAATGAAAAAACTTCTGATACTGCTACTGATACTGCTTTTAGGGATGATATCCTGCATCCCTGAAGATGGTTATGAAAATGACGGAGATAACCATGACGGAGATGAAGACA
>SLGQ01000342.1 GCA_007136595.1 Candidatus Sumerlaeota bacterium
TCCGGTTATTTAATTATTTCTATATCTTCATTGTTTCTGGGCAACAATATCCATGTCGAAGGTCTTGCACTTGTATGTTGCTTAAGAAGACCGGTTATGTTAAACTTTCTTTTATTTTTTCGGTCCCTCTCTTTAAGGGGATTGAATTCCGGTGCAGTATAAAGAGTCTGGATAACAATGTGTCTTCCGGCAGAAGTGACAAGAGGAAACTGCCCGTATTCGGTAAAGCCGGCATCTTCTTCAAAAAAATAATCCACTTGCACCCCTTTTACTGTGACAAGATTGGATTCCCATTTTTCCATTTCAAAGTTGTCATCAAGTATAGCCGTTATATCGACAGGTTCGGGAATCAGTGACCTGTCAACAATTATCCTTCCATTTTCATTATATCTGGGGCGGAAAGTTGGAAAACTCATTTCGGTAAATCCGAAAAACTCAAAAACCGACCCGTTAAAATGTTCTATGACCGTCCCCGGAGGAAGTGTATATCCAACTGACGGATCATCAACATAAGGGGTAGAGTAGGTGTAGAGATAAATTCCCGAATATTCATCAGCATGAATATCTTTAAGGTAAAATCCCCCTTCGATCACTGCAAGTACCACCATTTCTCCTTCTACATCAAGGTTTCTTCCGTTATATCTTGAATTGAAACCGCCTGACCCGGTATTATTTGACTGAATTTCGTATATTGTTGCCTGCGGAGGATAAAGCCTTTCAGAAACACCCAGTATCCCGGTTCTTCTGTAAACTGTTTTGTCAGAAGTCGATATTTTTTTGTCAGGAACTATTTCATGAGCGACCACCCGTTCCCTGTTTAAAAGGTAACCGGCTTCAATTGTTATCGGTTCAGATTTTCCTTCAGTAATATCAAACCTTGATACTGAAAAAATTCTTCCATATTGCAAAGCCAGTTCAACTTTGCCGTTGTAATCTTCCAAAAATTCATTCCGGGCATTAACCGCCGAAATTACAACAGGTACATGGTAAACCCTTTTTCTTTCCATTCTTTTTTCTTCAGTCCCCGGATCGAAGTTTTCTCCAAATTCAATAATAAAGCCGGCGGCATCATTCCCCACCTCGGGATCAGGGTTGCCTTTTACTCCGAAACATCCGGTCAAAAGAAAAACAAGCATATATGTCAAAAATTTTAAATACATTGCCATCCTCAATTTATCATCCTTATTCTTTTTCCTCTTCCGCACTCGTTTTCGCCTGTCTGATCCAGTGAATAGTGGTCAGGGTTTATCGTTCCTTTTTCCATAAGGAATTCAGAAAAAGAATCTCTTAAAGAAACGGAAGTGTCGTGTGTTGTGGTGTTGAGTCCAAGCATATAAAAACCGCTGCCACCCTTGCCAATATAATCGTTAGTTGCCATTTTAAATATGAGGTGAGGTTGAACAAGTTCATAATCTTCAACAATTATGTTGTCTCCTATCTTGAGACATTTTGTAAGGGCGAAAGAACCCTCTTTTTTCCGTATGTCCTCATCAGGAGAACAATCAAGCTCAACACTCATTCCGGCAACTTGAACCTGTGATCTGCAACCTCTTGTGGCAGATCTTCTTGCAACATAATCAAAAAGATTTTTAATATCTTTTCCACTTAAATACATGGTTACAATTGTGTTCTCAAATGGAAACACCTCATAAAGCTTTTCTCTTGTAATATCTCCCGAAGGTATATCGGCTCTTATTCCCATGCTGTTTGTAACTACAAACTGCGATCTGGAAAGTTCGTTCATCATCATTGCGTCAGTTACAAGATTACCCAATGGACTGTCTCCACCTGATGTATCTATCCTTCTTATGGTTGAAGTGGCTCTACCTAATATTGCATTGAGATCCTGAGAGTATTCAAGACCTTCCCGGTAAGGTTTAAGCATATTGAGCATATCCCCGTTCTTAGGAACTTTTTCTGTGATAGCATGAGTTTTATAATTGTACCAGACTATTCTTTTGTTCCTTACAGCAACTTCAAGCTCTCCGATAACCTTGAAGTTGACACCGCTGTGAACCACAAGGACATCTCTTCCGTCAGGTCCCTCTATAACTTTTACAGGATCAAGCACTACATGGTGATGCCCACCCATTACTATGTCAACGCCCGGAACTTTTTCCGCAAGATAGTAGTCACTGTTCAATCCCTGATGGGAAAGAAGAACAACCACATCAACAAAAGGTCTTATTACACTGACATATCTTGTTGCAGCCTCAACAGGGTCGATCGCATTAAATCCGAGACTCCCTCCGATCACATAGATAGAATTAAGGGAAGAGTCATTTCCCATTCCCACTATACCTATCTTTAACTGTCCCCGGTTAAGGATCACATAAGGTGAAGTTATATCCATCAAGCCCCTGTGATTTTCCCAGTCAAAAAGGTAGTTTGCCGCAAGAAACGGAAAACCTCCCGATGCTTTATATGTTTCAACAAGTACAGCAGTTCCGTTGTCGAACTCATGGTTCCCGATCACCATTGCGTCTATTCCAAGAAATTGGAGTGAACGCATCTCAAGCTCTCCCCTGTATAGATTGTATTGAGGAGCACCCTGGAAAGCATCGCCGCTGTCAAGATAAAGAACGGGAACACCCGAATGTTCAGCTCTGATATTATCAATGATGGTTTTTACTCTGGCAACCCCGCCACTGTTGACAAGCCCCGGTCTGTAATCTCTGAAATCGCATACTCCGTCCCGGTTTATATCTTCACTGTGTTCAATTGCATAAGCCAAAGCAGCTTTATATTCCTCATAAGAAGGATAGTTTTCTTCCAGTATCGGCTTGCCCTCTTCATTTATCCATGTTTCATTGACCGTATCGTAAGGGAAGTCACATTTTCTGTTATAATTTCTGTCCCAAACCAAGATACAGTCATTGAAATCGCAAACACCGTCATTATTAAGGTCTTCTTCAGGGTCACATTTGCCGTTGCCGTTTGTATCCCAGCACTGAAAAACCAGAGGATTGTCAGGTTGCAAAAGACAGTCTTTCACAGAACAGGCACCATCTTTATTGATATCTTCTTCCGGGTCACACTTATTGTTTCTGTTAATATCCCAGCATCTCTGGCAGTCGTTTATGTCACAAACGCCGTCTCTGTTAATATCTTCAGAAACAAAACCGCCGGCTTTAAATTCAGCTTCGGTGAGATACTCATATTTTCCACCGACCCATGTTTTGTATCTTCCTTTTCCGTCATCTCCGATCCCTTTTATCCAGGCTCCGTCACAGAAGTTGTTTCTATTGAGATCCCAGCAGTGATGATTTGAAGAGACAAGTCCCATTTCCCGGTCGAACATATTGGGTTCCATCCAGAAAGGAAAATATTTTCCGTGAGTATCCGTAGAGTGGATGAACACCAGTTTTTTTGTAACTTCTCTTTCAGGTTGAATTTCACCCAAACTATGTTCAATACAGGAACTGAAAAACAAAAAAGAAAAGATCAAGCCCGCAAAAAACAGCTTGCAGTTAAGCTTCATACTATTCTCCGCCATTTTCAATAAGATCATCATCAGATCTGGGAGCCAACCTGAAAGCACTGTATGAATATATGAGTATGCCGGTTACTTCTTCAAATTCAATTCCGACGGTTCTGCTTCCCGTATAGTAATGTATCGTTTTGTCAATGGCGAGGTTGCCTGTTATTTCAAAATTACCATGACCCAGATTGGAGTTGGTGATCGCAACATCTTCAACTTTGATAAGTACACTTTGATATTTATCTCCGTCTTCACCATGAATACTGCCCGGTTTCCAACCATCTCCGTCAGGAACAAAAGGTGTTGCAATTTTTGAAGGATCTGCTATCAAAGCAGGTTGAGGGACATCGGTTGTTCCAATCCCGGTAATTTTCGAGTTATTGGTTTCAACCTGGGAACTCCCGTAAAACTCTTTGTATTTTCCCTCTATTCCTATGTGATCTCCGACAGAATACTCATCAACAGGAGCAGTTCCGCTCACAAAAACATAAATGCCTGTATAAGGAAGAGCAACGGGAATGATCTCACTTACATAAAGTCCTCTTATGGAAACCGGATCAAATTGATCATCAAGGTTGTATAAAACCCCTGTTACCACAGCTTCAAAAGAGACATCGCTGTTTTCAGGTATTTTGCCTGTCCGGATCTTTTCTATCACACCTGCTTTAAATTGATCGTCATCATCATTATCCTCGTCATCAGATTCATCATCCGTTTCGTCATCTTTTTCAACAAAGTCATCATCTGATCTGGGTGCTATCCGGTAAGCATCATAAGCATAAATAAGAATTCCTGTAACAGATTTAAATTTTTCTCCGACATTTCTTGATCTGCTGTAGTAGTGTATTTGCTTGTCCACGGCAAGGTTTCCAGTCAGCTCGAAAGCTCCGTGACCAAGATTTGAATTGGTAATTTCAACATCCGTTACTTTTATCATTACACTTTGATATTTATCTGAATCTTCACCATGTTCCATTCCGGGACTCCAGCCGGAGCCAGTGTCAACAAAAGGTGTTGCAACTTTTGATGGATCATCTATCAATGCAGGTTGAGGAATGTCCGCTGTTCCAACTTTTGTTATGGAAGAAGTTGTAACTTCAATCTGTGAACTTCCGTAATATTTTTTGTAAACACCTGTGATCTCGATATGGTCACCCATATTAAAAGCTTCAACTTCAGCCGTGTCTCTGACAAACAGATATATACCGCTGTAGGGACGGGCGGTAGTCAACAATTCACTTACATAGAATCCTTTTATTGCTGTGTTGTTGAAATCTTTGTCCTGATCATAAACTATTGCGGTAATGACACACTCAAAAGTTACTTCCGTATTAAGAGCAACCTCTCCCTTTTGAATTTTTGTTATCATTCCTTCAGGAACATCATCATCGTCAGACTTTTCAAAGTCAGGTTCTTCGATATCATTTGTTTCTTCCGAGTCATTTTCAATGTCCAGGTCATTTTGATCTTGTTCATTGTTTTTATCTTCACCGTTATCTTTGTTGTCTGAACTTCTTGTAGTGTTGCAGGAAAAAGTGAGTGCAAATACTCCGATCGCAATTAAAAACAACAATGATTTCAAGACTTTTTTCATAGTAACTCTCCATGTCATCATAAATAACAAAATTCCACACAACGCAATTATACAACAATAAATGATTTTTAAAAGCAAAACATTTATTGTCGATAAAATTTTGACAGAGACTTTACTCCAGATCGACCATCTTGATCTTTGAGTCAGTGTTTTCTATTTTTGCACTTATGTTCTCTCTGAGCTGGTCGTCCATTTTAAGAACGGTCAAAGCCTCTACATCTTTAGGGTTCAACTTTAAAATTTTGTGATAGAAAATGTTCCTGTAAACGAGA
>SLGQ01000009.1 GCA_007136595.1 Candidatus Sumerlaeota bacterium
AAAATTAATGTCAATTACCCTCTCTTGTCCTTTTTTATTTATTTTAATCTTAACAGGTTTCTTTTTGTAATAACACATTCTTGCTTCGTATGATTGGAGCTTAATTTTGTTGGCAAATTCTTGAATTTTTTCAATTTCAGTGTCCCATACACTAATATCTATATCATTATCACCTTTAATCAACTTTCCATCTCTTACAAGCCCAAGAAGCGTTCCGCTATCAATCCAATAATTTATTTCGTGTTTTTCAAATTGCTCTATTATGAATTTCAATTGTTCATCCATTTTAATCCTCTTATTTTAATATTTACTCTTTTGTAAAGTTCCTGTCCTGTTCTGCCAAGAACCTGTGGATATTTCATAACAACAACAGCCATTATTATTCCAGTAATTATTGTTGTTGAAAATAAAATAATAAAATTGTTTTCTGATATAATTTTTAAAGATTCAACTGAAATAAAACTTATCAAAAAAACCACCACTCCAAGAATCAATCCGTTTTTAAACGGAACTAATATATCAGATTTTTTCCCTTCTACAATTTTTATTCCAAAAAACACCATTAAAACATAGTTCACAACTACAGAAACATTTATAAAAACCGCCACACCAGCGAGTCCCCACAACTTTGAACCAATATAACTCCCTGACACAACAAAAAGTGAATATATCATTTTTCTCAGTGCACTGCCGTAAACAAAACCTGTTGCCCTCACAAGACAGTCAGATGCTCTAACCGATGTTCTTAAAGCAAGGGGAATAAGTAAAATTTGTAGCGGTAAAATTGCTTCCATCCATTGATCACCAAGCAAAACAAGCACAATTTGCTTAGCTGTTACTATCATAAAAATAGAAACCGGAACAAGAATAACATTTACAAATTCAAGAGCATCAATATAGGCTTTTCCAAGTCTTTTTTTTTCACTCTGAATTTGAGACATCCCTGGAAAAAGAACTTTATCAATAATATTGCCTAGATATCTTCCAGGCATTGACATAAGGTGAAATGTTTTCTCGTATATTCCAAGAGCATAAGTTCCAAGAAGTTTTCCTACAACAAAATAGTCGCCTCTTAGTGCAATGTTATTAAAAAGTCTTGAAAGAGTCAGTCCTCCGCCATAAGTCAGAACATTTTTTGCATCCGTTTTTGTAAAAATCGGTATTATTGAAAAGGGTTTTATATAAATCAAAATCATTACGCTAACAACAGCATAAATAATTGAATTTACCACAAGAGCCCAAACCCCAAATCCATTAAATGCCATAAATATTGCTACAGAATAACCGATAAAAATTGCAATAATATCAGCAATAGTAATAAGATCAAAACGCATTTCCCGCTCTAGAATTGCTCTTGAAACAAGACCTATTTTTGTGATAAGTATATTAAATCCAAGAACTTTAATAACAAGAACTGTTTCTTTTGCTTCAAAAAAATCGGCAATGAATGGAGATGCAAACCAATTTAAGGTTACAAAAATCATTCCCATTGTAACTGAGGCATAAAAACAGAAACTTGTGATCCCTTTTGTAAGATTTTTTGTCTGAATAATTGCCGGAGCAAAACCAATTTCAACGATCATTTCACCGAAACCAAGAACCATCATTGCAACAGCAACATAACCGAACTCAGTTGGAGTAATAAGTCTTGCAAGGATGGCAATTGCCACTATTTGAAGGATAAATCTTGAAAAAATTGAGGCTAACTGCCAACTTCCAGCCTTTACGGTTTTATTAAAAAGACTCAATCCTCACCTTTATAATATTTTTTTCAGAACATTTAAGACAACTTCTTTATTAACTTCCACAGGATTATTATCAGATCTTCCCGGAACAATTGAATTTTCAGCAATTTCAGGCAAAACTGCAGATTTCACACCATAAGATGAAAGACTTAATGAAAACCCAAAAATATTCATAATATCACTGAGGCTTTTATTAAATGAAAAAATATCGTTAACTTTAAACAGCTCAAAAAGTTCATTGAAAATGTTTTCTGTTTCAGAGTTACAGTTAATTTCAGCTATTTCCGAAAGTGTCAAAAAAACTGCAATTCCATGTGGAATGCCGAATTTTGCGGTAAGGGGATAAGAAATTGCATGAGGTGCTGTAGTTTTTGATATGTTAATAGCTTTTCCGGCGAGATAGCTTCCAATTTGAAAACATTTAAGTTTTTCAGTTATGTCTATTGAATCAATACCTTTCAAAATAAGAACTATTGCTTCTTTTGCATACTGTGATGATTGTTTTGTGCTGTTTTTTGACCAAAACGATTCAATAGCTTGTGAAAGAGCATCAAGAACTGTTGCGTTCCTAATCTTTTCGGGAAGATTAACAAGAAGTGTGTGGTCAAGGATTACAGATTCCGCCCTTATTGATTCATTTGCAACAGAATATTTTCTGCCATCTTTATATACAACTGCAAAATGGGTAGCTTCGCTTCCTGTTCCACAGGTTGTTGGAACAAATATCAGTTGTTTCAAGTTCTTAAAACCATACGGATTTGAAAGAATGTCATCAATTTTGTCAAGACAGTTTGAGAGAGCTATAGCTATTATTTTTGCAATGTCAATAACAGTTCCGCCACCCACTGCAACAATATGGGAGAAATCTTTTCCCTTAATATTATTATAAAGTTTTTGAACATCTTTAACAGGAAGAGCAGACCCTGAATAAGTTATATGACAAAAATTATTATCGTTAATAAGTGTCTGAACGATCATTTTGTTATCAGCAACCCCAAGATGCTCTTTGGGGAGAGTCACAAAAAGAACATCCGTATTTTTAATAAGGTCGGGAAGTACTGATAAGTTATAGAAAAGAGAACTATCCATTTTTTATGCAATTCATGAAGTTTATCTTGTTCTCAACGGGAGTTGATGTCGGTCTTCCGAGGTCTGGTCTTGATCCTTTTCTTGATTTTACTACAAGTATTTTTAATTCGTTGTTTTCTGTAAGTTTCGGAATGGCTTTTTCCACTTCTTCAATTGATGATGCAGAACACACAAATTTATATCCGCAGTTTTCAGCAACCCCTTCAAAAGAAATGGCTGAAGATAAAGTTGGCTGACCACCGGTTGATTCATGTGCCTGATTATCAATAATTATGTGGGTGATGTTTCGGTTCTGCCCATGTTTTCCAAGAGCGGCAAATGTTCCCATCTGCATCAGGGCTGCTCCATCTCCATCAATTATAAAAACAGGGTTCCCATGATCTCCTGTTGCAACCCCAAGAGCAATTGAAGAAGCGCAGCCCATTGACCCTACGGTATAAAAATCGGTATCGTGAACCATATTCAATCTTTTTCTTATCTCAAAAAGCTCTCTGCTGGTTTTTCCTGTTGTTGAAATGAAAAGAGCCTTCGGGGGAGCAGCAACAACTATCTTTTCAAGAATTTCTTCTCTTAGAGGAAGCAGGTTCCCTGCTTTTCTCTTTTCAACGCAAGGCTCTGAAAACATTCCGCTTTTAAGAATTATTGCAAAAGGACAGCTGTTTGCTTTAGAATAGTTTAAAGCACTGTTTATCTGATTCTGCCAATTCTCAAAATCAAGTTCACAGCTCTCTATTTCAAGGACTTTAAGCATATCTTTTGTAATTCTTCCCATCATTTTATGTTGAGGTTCATCCTTTTTTCCAGGCTCTCCACGCCAACCTATTATCATAAGCATCGGAATTGAATAGACATCTTTTGATGCAAGCGAAGTGTGTGGGTTTACTGTTTTTCCGAAACCTGAGTTCTGCATATAAACTACCGGAACTTTTCCTGTCGCAAGATGATAACCACAAGCTATGCCAACCGCTTCGCATTCATTTGACGCTGACAAATGCTTGAATTTATTGCCATCTAAATTCAAATAAGTTGTAAGACCCTTAAAGGTTGAATCAGGCACACCAGAGAAAAAATCACTACCTTTTTCAATAAGAAAAGAAACAAAACATTCGGGATTTATCATTTTTTGTGCTCAGGAATAAGGGTTAGAATCTCCTTTATAGGCATACATTCTTTATCCGCTTCAAAAGCTCTTTCATTTTGAAGAATTGTTTCAGCAGTTTTTATCATTGCCGGATATGCACTTCTTAAAAGTTGATTGGCGTAAATAACAATTCGTACACCTGCTTCTTTCAGTTCTGTTTCAGTGATTGAGTTGTAAGTTGAAGGAACTGCAACAAGCGGAACTTTTACATCAAACTCGTTGTATCTTGCACAAAATTCGAGTATTTCAGCAGGTGTTCTTTCTTTGCTGTGGATCATTATCCCATCTGCTCCGGCTGAAATATATGCCATTGCTCTTTCTATTGCATCATCCATACCCGCATTTAGAATAAGCGACTCTATCCTTGCAATAACCATGAAATTCTGGGTCACTTGTGCTTTTTTACCTGATCTTATTTTATCACAGAAATTTTCAATATCATCCTGAACCTGCTCAACATCTGTTCCGAAAAGAGAATTTTTTTTAAGCCCGATTTTATCTTCAATGATTACTGCTGAAACCCCTTCTCTTTCAAGTGTGCGTACCATATAGACAAAATGTTCTGTCAATCCGCCTGAGTCGCCGTCAAAAATTATCGGCTTAGTTGTAACTTCAAGAATATCTGAAATGGTGTTTAACCTTGAAGTAAGATCAACACAGCCAATATCAGGTTTACCCTTTGCTGTTGAATCTGTAAGACTGCTTAACCACATTGCATCAAATTCATTAATAACATTGTTTTTCTTAATTTTTGTATTTTCAACAATAAGTCCAGTAAGTCCGTTATGTGCTTCCATAACCCTTACAATTTCCTTTGACTCAAGAAGTCTTCTAAGCATATTCAGACGAATTCCAGGAGTAGTTCCCATTTCTCTTATCCAGATATTAAGTTCTGTCGAAGAAACTCCGGGGGTATAAGTCGGCTCAATTAACTCTCCTCCCCATTTTGCAAGAGCATCAATAACCTTTTGACGGACTTCTTTCTGAACACCTGTTTTCCAGTCATCACCATGAACAACAAAATCAGGTTTGTATTTTTCAAGATTCGGCACATAGTCAAGTGTTTCCTGAGGAACAACTTCAGCAACTCCTTTTATGTTTTCGATCACTTTTTTTCTCTGATCAAATGTCATGTAAGGAAGTCTTTTATAACTTGCAATAGCTTTGTCAGTAAGAAGACCAATTATTACATCTCCATATTTTCTTGCTTCTTCAATTATGTTTAAATGTCCAGGATGAATCAGGTCGGCACTCATTGCCACATACACTTTTTTGCTCATTTTAATTTTTACTCCTCAACTGCTATTTTTGAAGTTTTAACAAAGAAATCATTCTATGTAACGAATTTTTTGATTATAAACAAGATCAAATG